>JALYIF010000238.1 GCA_030775925.1 Vulcanimicrobiota bacterium
TTTGGTTTACGCTGGATCGCGCTTCTAGAACCGCACGTGGCCTCCGGATTTGTCCAAACGGAGTTTCTAATCGGCCAAATGCTAATCGGGGCGGTGTTATTTGTTGGATGTTTGCGCTTGATCGACAATGACGAATTGCGGCTAGCCGTGAGCTTGGTGGGCGAAAAGCTCCGGCGCGATCTTCCGAGCGCGCCGGAGAATAATGAATCGCCGATCGCTTAAGGTGAGAACGTCTTGACGTTCTTTAGGCCGGCTTCTTTAAAGGCTTGCTCGGCGGCCGGAGCATCTTCTGGAGTGGTCTTGTAGGTGACGACCGAGCGTCCGGCATCAATGGCGTCGTTGTAATTTTGCACCTGATCGCTGGGGATCGGCCAGTCCGCCAGATGATCGATTACTTGCGGATGTGCGAAATAGCCGACAAAGCGCGAGTCCGAACTGATGCCCGGAACATTGACCCCGTCAATATTGGTCATAATCGCCGCGTTGCCGCGAATCACGTCGGACGATGTATCCGTGGTTTGGGCCATGTCGCCCGCGTGAATGAATGTCAGCATCGCGTTGTGGTGCTCTGCCGTTGGAGAGTCCGGGGTAATGATTACGACCCGGTTGCAGTCCAGAATGTTGCATAACATCGTTTGAATGTGCTCGGGCTCCGCGGTTTGGGCGATGCCGGTCACAAGGTGCTCATCAGCCATTAAAAGTTGGTTCCTCCAAGAAGACCCTTCGACAGGCTCAGGGTGACAGGGTGTGGGCTAAGGGTGACAAGGTGTGGGCTCAGGTTAAAAACGAACGGACGGCGTGCCCGAGACGTTCGATACCACGTTGGATTGCATCTTCCCCGGCATTAGAGAAATTCAGTCGCATGCCGTCGCGAACGTCGCGGTGCGGATAGAAACTCAATCCCGGCACAAACATCACCTTTTCACGAGCCGCAACCTTAAGCAACTCCTCGGTATCAAAGCCCGGCTGCCGGACGCTGGCCCACAAGAACATGCCGCCCTTGGGCCGGTTAAAATGCACCATTGACGGCATGTGTTCCGTCAAGCATTCCACCATGTGTTTGAGCCTTGCTCCATAAACGTGCTTGATGGTGGTGATGTGATTCTCGAGCGCAACTTCGTTGCTGACGAAGGCGTGGAAGACGTATTGCGCGAGCGTGCCGGTATGCAAATCCACGGCCTGCTTGGAGAGGACCAGGCGCTCCATCACTTCTTGGTCTCGCATGACGAGCCACGCAATTCGCAGGCCGGGTGCCACGATTTTGGAGCCGGTTCCACTGTAGATGATGGTCGCCGAAGATTCGTGCGATATCAGCGAGCGCGCGGGCTCGCCTTCGAATTGAAGCTCGCCATACGGATCATCCTCAACAATTGGAATTCCGTAGTGTTCGCAGATGCGCACAATTTTTTCGCGCCGGTCTTGATTGAGCGTGCGGCCCGTCGGATTTTGAAAGTTCGGCACCAAGTATACAAATTTGGGCACCGGTTCCGCAGTGCTTAGGACGCGCTCGAGAGACTCCGGCACGATTCCGTCTTCATCGGTGTCGACCGTAAGGTAGCGCGCTTGATACGAATCAAAGGCCTGAATGGCTCCCAAATAGGAAGGGTTCTCGAGCACGACGTGGTCGCCGGGGTCGAGGAATATCTTGGCGATGAGGTCCAGCCCTTGCTGCGATCCGTTGGTGATGAGGACTTCCTCGGCCGAGAAGGTCGTCTCGAAGCGACGGCTTAAGCGCCGGGCGACCCACTCGCGCATCTCTGGAATTCCCTCGGTCACACTGTATTGCAGCGCCTTGGGTCCGAGTTGCTCCATGACGTCCTGCGTGAGCTTGCCGATCGAGCGGGTTGGAAAAAGCTCGGGTGCAGGAAGGCCGCCTCCGAACGAGATGACATCGGGTTGTTGCGTCGCTTTGAGCATCTCGCGAATCGTTGAAGCTCGCAGGCGCGCGGTGCGCGCTGCGAATCGCGCAGTGCGCGGAATGGTCGCCATGGGCCGGTACTTAGGCGGGGTTCATCGGGGGTCCGCTAATGGGGGCTCGCGGTGAGGCAAAGCCCGTTTCCCGGACAAATGCCAGGACGGCGGCGCCCAGGCCGACGACCACAACCAGGATCGTAACGAAGGTCCCCACCCCCGGAACGATCTCGGCCGCGCTGATAACGAAGAGCCCGAGAACCAAGGCTGCGAGCGGAGCGGGAGTGGCATGGGGCCGGATCAATTCGTACAGGCGGCGTCCGACAAGCAGCCCGAGCGCGGCCTGTCCGATGAAGATCCCGGCTAGCACCGCGGCGCCCTCAACGGCAATGAGTGGAATTCCGACCAGGCTCACAATGAGCAAAATCATAATCGGAACCACTGCGACAAGTGCGAGGGTACCGACTGCGGCTGCCAGGCCTGGATGATGCTCGAGCCGATCCAACGCCACTCGGACCCGCACTGGAAAGATGAGAAAGACCAGTAAGATGATGACGCTGTACGCGAGCCGTGTAAGCATCCGAGAATTTTCCGCCATGATCGCGGATGCACTGCCCGCACCCACCCAGGGTGCAACCGACGTCACGCCGTCTCCGCTGAAAACATGGGTCTTACCCGAAATTGTTGACCCCGGGCGTTGGTCGATGGTGCCGCCGACATCATTGACATCGCCATTCACCTTGCCTTCAATGATCGCGTCGCCGAAAAACACCGTAACATCACCGTCGATGACCTGATCGCGTTCGACGATCACATCCTTACCCCAGTACGTGCCCCCATGATCGATCGTAAGCGTGCGGGCCGAAGCCGGTGCTGCAACGGCGAATACGCCGAGTAGCAAGAATGCGAGCGCCACAAACAAACGCGAAATCATGAACCCTCCCGGACCCGGAATGAAGAAAGTTGTGCCGCCAAGCGCGGCCGGACAATGGTATAAATAGCCGCAACAC
>JALYIF010000239.1 GCA_030775925.1 Vulcanimicrobiota bacterium
ACCCAGGGGCCAACGGCCAACCCCTTAACCCAAAGCATGCGCGGTATGCTTGGCGCAATCCCGACAAAGTGATGACCGCAGTTGCAGGCGATGGTATTACTGAATCGGGGATCGCAGCCATTCGGTCCGCAATGCACGGTATTGCAATACCACTTCGCGAGTTGCACACACCGCCGGGTGGCTCTTCGGCCAAGGTCTATATTATGCCTAACCCAAACGCCAATCGATAGTTCGCAGCGATCCGCGCGATTGCGGTTAGGTTACCGTGCGATCTGCGCTTTGTAACCGGCCGCGATTGCGCGGATGGATTGGGGCGGCGTGAGAACTAGGGCGCTGCCGTGTTTGGGACGGACTCGTTCACTTCCGTACCCATGCTGCAAAGTCCACGGGCGAATCGAATCGGAAAGCACGACGTGCGGTACATCTTCCACCTCGACATATGTGCCGTTCGGTAGGGCTGCCCACGAGAGCGCATGTTTTCGTTTGCTGCGTCCGTCAAGACGCTCGATGTGCAATTGCCAATCCATTGCATCCGCGCCCGCCATCTGTACTGAATCGCGGTACTGCTCGTAATCCGCGCGACGGCAAAGCGCACACGGACGATGTCCCGCGGCAAGGGCGAGCGCTTCATCATAAAAGTACAACGGCGTCCAGCGGCCAGGCAGCCACTTTGGCGCGACCCACCCCTTATATTCGAGTACGCAGGTGATCCAGCGTCTCGTGCTCCATGGGCGAACGATATCATGGCCGCGATGCAGTGAGCCGCGATTCCCCATCCACGCGCCCCGCAAGGGCGCTGCCACAATTTCGCCGTACGGCGTGATCCGATTGCGCTCAGCCATGTGTAATCAGTGCGCTCTTTGATCCATGTTGGGATTGAACGGGATCCTGAGAAAGAACGTGACCGGACTGCGGCCCGCTTCCATCATTTCTTTCGGCGAAGGCTCGCACGATAGTGTGCGTCGGCGACCAATCCCCGTGCCTATGCTCGCCCTTCGCCGCACTCGCCGCACGCAATGTCATCAACGCCTCGCGGCGCCTATTCAGGCAGTGTTTGTAAAATCATGAAATCGCTATTTGACACGAGTAGACCGTATCGGCTCCGGAAGCGGCCGCTATACCAACGCGGCGTGTAGAGTTCGCACCACACGTACAAATAAATCCCAGCGACCATGAGAAATAGTAGGATCGTGCCCGCCCGCCAAAAAAGGCTGCGACCGGGGTTGAACCACATCATTGCTGCATGCCGCACATATTCATCTCGCTATTTAACCTTAACGTAGCGCACTCCGGCACCTTTTACTTTTCTGTAGTTTTCCTGAGCTGGAGTTCCTCAGTAGCAGTGGCATGCCGTCTTGCGCGCTTCCCGAGCTCCCGACCGAACCATTTTTCGGCTTTTCGCCGCGACGGACGATCAGGTCCAATCTGCCCGTGCGCCGATATATACTCGGCCACGAGTTCGCCTTGCATTTTTGCATCGGCCGCGCTGATTCTATACTGTAAGAAAAATCCAACTATTAAAAGAGCGAAAGTCGAACCTTCCAGTATTGCTTCAAAGGGGTCCGCAAGAAATCCACTATTCCCGTTCTCAGAAACGACAACTATGCCCCCCACGCCGCCAAGAGCCAGAATCGAGCATGCAATCATCAAGTCGATTCTCTTAGTGATTAGGGCGTTCGCCGCGTTCCACGCGTAACTAGTAACAAAAGACGCGCCTATCAATAAGAGGACGTGTCCAAAGCGTAAAGCCAAAACCATTGCTAGTGTGATTAGCAATCGTTGGCACCCAGTCCGATACTCGCCCTCTCGTATCAGACCAATCGCAAACACGGTATTTACTATTGCCAAAGCGGCGAACGCAATGTTCGGAGCGAGACTCCACGGGTCAGTCATCTGAATGCACGTGAGACATTTCGCACTGCGTCAGCACGCCACTTCATACGATGATAACGTCAGGGAGCGCAGAGCGACAACAGCGACCGGATTGCCGCCGGATCGTCCTTCGCATTAACTTGACGCACATATTCTGCCACGTACACGCGATCGGTCAAAGCGATCAGAACATCTTCTTTGACTTTCATTGCCCCGATCGTAATTTTGGCTTTGGTGTACATGCCTTTTTGTTTACCGCCACAGATTGTGACGAGCTTCGAGGGTTGAACCGCGTTCGGACCCGCAGCCGCAACCAATCCTTGGTGAAAGAACGGTGCGACGACATCAAGATCCATCGGCATGGCCGCCGGCGTATCCATGTGTCCTATGACTATGCCGCCTCCAGGACTCATCCACGATGTGTCGGCGGTGAAGCCGCCCATGCTCAGCACAATTTTTTGTGACTTCCACCCGGCTGGAGGCTTGACCGTAGCCGCCTTGGGCGCTTTCGAGGGGCTGGGGGCGGGTGATGGCGTCGCCGCGACGGGCGTTGCACTTCCGGGAGATGCAGATGGGATTGGCGGCGATGGTGCCGCCGACGTCTGTGCTATCTGGACCCGCGTAACTTTAAAGCCCATCTTTTCGAGCAATGCCGGAACTCCGTCCGGGCCGAGCATGTGTCCAGCGCCAACTGCAACGAACGACGTGCCGGGCTGCTTCAAGCGCAGCGCAAGCGCAGTCGCCCACGCCTTGTTGCGATTGCCAAGCAATGCGTCGGTTAGCGGGCTCTGCACCCCCTCGTCACCTTTAAGCTGGGTTGCAAGTTTGTCTTGATCGCCTGCGCTCCACGCATCTACAATAGCGTCGAGCAGGGGGACACCGGTCTGCGTGCTCATATGCTTGAGCTGCATTTCCAACAAGGCCACCTGCGTTGATTGCGGCAGATCCGCAAAAAGGTGAGCTTGCATGTCTGCGGTTTCAAATCCGTGGACGGGTTTTGCGGCCGTCACAAACATATTGCGAATTTGCAAGTCGACACCGCTGCTCGTTCCATATCCAGAATGCATGGCCGGCAGCACAGCAAGCATCATGAATGCAAGCCATGGACGCATCGGTTCGAATGCAAGCTCACCTGGATAACCATATCGCTTTGCTTCCTTGTCGAGCAGGGCGACATCGTCTTTGGAGATTTTTGATGACAACGGATGCTCGCGGTCGATGCCGAGCTTCAGGAGGGACATAGCCCCAGCTTTGTCAGTAGGGTCAGCGATCTCAAGGTAGAGGTCTTGACTCTCCTTGATTGCCGCATCAAGCTCCGGTGAATGCCATGGCGTTTCGCTGCGCAGCACATGAACGGTGCCAAAGAGATAGACCTTACTTGACTCAGATTGGACGACCCACAAGGTCGGCGCAGCCGCGGCCGGACGCACGGCACAAAAGAACGAGGCCACGCCCATTAGCAGCGCGGCCGCGAAGACTTGATTTTTCACGTTCTCAGCCTTCTGTCACGGTTATAAAAATCCGCCCATTCACGAGAGGGAATCTCTTCGTATTTTGCTCCCAGGACTTTGTGCAGCCTTAGGTCACTTCGGGCGTTTGCAAAAGCCACGGTGGGGTCAACCGATTTTCACCCGCGTAGTAAAGAATTATGCGATTGCCGCCGGGGTCGAAAAGGTCTGCCTCTCGCCAAAGCCAAGGCATGTCAAGCGGGCCATGAGCGAACGTAATCCCCTCTGCCAGCAATCTCAAA
>JALYIF010000240.1 GCA_030775925.1 Vulcanimicrobiota bacterium
ATAACACCCGCCGCTGATGATGAGCTGACCTCGACGATTGAGAAATTGTCGGCAATGTCGATCGCACCAATTTCACGAGAGTTGATGCGTGCTTCGTTGGCGATTGCGCCCACAAGGTCGCCCGGACCGACGCGCGCGCTGCGACCAAGGCCGATCCAGATCTTCGTCATATCTTCGGAGCCCGTCCGTAAGCGCGACGGTGCCGGACGATCGCTACTGGGTTTCTTCCGAGTGAGAATGGGCGGCAGAGTTGCGATAGCGGGAATATCCGCTTCGTCTTTCTCTCCACCGTCGCGCGCTTGATCGGCGAGTTTTACGGCCGCCGCGGCGAGGTCTAGCACATCGTGCTTGGCTCCGAGCGATTCGACCACTTGCCGGTATTTCTCTAAGCCGCCTTTTTCCAGAATCTCTTCGAGCGCCGTGCTCGTAAGCTCGAGTCGCCGGGCGCGCATGTCGTGTGCCGTGGGCACCGATTCGATAGAGATTTTGCGCTTGGTGTGTTGTTCGATGTTGCGCAGCAAGCGATGCTCGCGAGCCTCCGCCAGCGTAATGGCGACGCCTTCGCGTCCAGCTCGCCCCGTACGTCCGACTCGGTGCACGTATGCATCAGGCGAGGACGGGACGTCGTAGTTGACAACGTGCGAGAGGTGATCGATATCGAGGCCGCGCGCGGCAACATCGGTTGCAACAAGAATCTCTGAAATGCTTTCGCGGAAACGACGCAGCACGCGGTCGCGCTGTTCTTGCGACAGGCCCCCGTGAATAGCTTCGGCTTGATACCCGCGGGCGCCCAACGTTTCGGTGAGCTCATCGACCTCGGTGCGGGTCCGACAGAACACGATTGCGGATGTTGGCGATTCCATATCAATCACGCGTGCGAGAGCGGCGGCCTTATGCGCCCGCTGGACGATGTAAGCAACTTCTCGTATACGCGGCTTTTCCCCAACAGCTGTTGTTTCATTGGCGATCGTCACCAACTCGGGATTGCGCAGATATCGCTTGGCAATCGAACGAATTCGGGGCGCCATCGTGGCTGAGAAGAGTGCCGTTTGGCGCTCGGCGGGAACGGATTCTACAATGGCTTCGAGCTCGTCAGCAAAGCCCATGTCGAGCATTTCGTCCGCTTCGTCCAGAACCAAAAACTCAACGGTGCTTAGTTCGAGCGTGCCCCGCCGGATATGATCGAGCGCGCGACCGGGCGTTGCAACGACGACATCGACGCCACGTTTTAACGCGCGCAATTGTTGCTGTACCGATTGTCCGCCGTAAATGGGCAATACGCTGGTTTGTAACAAGCGCCCATATTTATGCACGGCTTGCGCAACTTGCATTGCCAGTTCGCGCGTGGGAACTAAAATCAAGCCTCTTACTCGGCGTTCTTGGTCGCCGGCCTTGCCGATCCGATGAAGCATCGGCAGTGCGAACGCCGCTGTTTTCCCGGTTCCGGTTGCGGCCTGGCCCAGTACATCGCGCCCGCCCAGGAGCACGGGAATGGCCTCTCGCTGGATTGAGGTGGGCTCTTCGTATCCAAGGGCGACCGCGGCAGTAACCAGGGCCGCGTCCAAGCCGAGCGCTCCGAACCCCTCCGTAATAGCTGTTTGCATCTCTGCTACTAATCTACATCGCTGTGTCCAAGGCCCCCTGATGGGCCGCGCCCAAGCCAATTAGATGATCATTCGCCAGATTCGGGCACGAGGATTCAATCTTTCCCTGCAGCGACCGGTAGAAACCGCCGGCGGCATCATGCGTACGACGCCGCTCGTGCTGATTGATGTTTTTACCCAAGAAGGGCTCACGGGAAAAAGTTACGTGCGCTGCTACACGCCGACGGCACTTGCAGCGCTCGTCGTTCTGCTAGAGAGTCTCGATAGCGTGCTGCAAGGCGATGTTGCGGATGCAACCTCGGTGGATGTAAAACTGCAACGCCATTTCCGCCTGTTGGGGCCTCAAGGGCTTACCGGCATCGCGATGGCCGGCATCGATATGGCCCTTTGGGACCTTGCGGCCAGAACCGCGGGTGTGCCGTTGACACAACTTCTCGGCGGCGAGCTGGAGCCGATTCCCGCATACGCAAGTTTGCGCACCATGAGCCCTGATGGCGCAGCGGAGGAGGCTGGAGAGCTCGTCGCCACGGGCTTTCGTGCGATCAAAGTCAAGATTGGGCGTAGCGATCTGGCCGCCGATTTGGAAACCATTCGCGCGGTGCGTTCGAGCATCGGCGACGGGGTGCGACTCATGGTTGACTATAATCAGAGTTTGAGCGTCGATGAGGCAATCTCACGCGCTGCAGTGCTGGATCACGAAGACTTGTATTGGATTGAAGAACCCACGCGCGCCGACGATTTCGCGGGCCATGCGCGTATAGCCGCGGCCGCGCGCACGCCAATTCAGCTTGGCGAGAATTGGTGGGGTCCGCACGATATGGAGAAGAGTATTGCTGCCGGGGCGTCCGATCACGTTATGCTCGACGTCATGAAGCTGGGCGGGGTCACTGGGTGGCTTCGCGCAGCCGAACTCGCTGGAGCATCTGCTCTGCCGGCTTCGAGTCATACGTTCCCGGAGTTTAGCGCGCATTTGCTCGGCGTTACGCCGACGGCACATTATCTAGAATACCTCGATCACGCGGGGCCAATTTTGCAAGAGCCAGTGCAAGTTAAAGATGGATCGATCCTACCTTCGCGTGGGCCGGGCGCTGGAATCGAGTGGGATGAAGAGCGTCTCTGCGGAATCAAGTCGTAAATGACAACGCGCACGGCCATGCATTCTGGCCTGTTCGATTTTGCGCCTGAAGTTCAAGAAGCGCTTGCACGAAAACATCCAGTTGTTGCACTCGAGACGACCATTCTTTCCCACGGTATGCCCTATCCCGATAACGTTGCAACCGCGCGCGAAGTCGAGCGCATCGTGCGCGCCGCAGGCGCGGTGCCTGCTACGATTGCCCTCATCGGCGGCAGAATCCGCATCGGCCTTAGTGATTTGGAACTGGAACACATCGGCACATCCAAAGACGTTTTGAAACTCAGCCGCGCAGATCTTCCTTTTGCCGTTGCTTGCGGTAAAGACGGTGCAACGACGGTTGCCGCTACAATGCTGCTGTCAGCTCTCGCCGGCATTACCGTTTTTGCTACTGGTGGAATCGGCGGCGTACATCGGGGTGCCGAGCAGTCGATGGACGTCTCAGCCGATCTGGAGGAACTCGCACGCACGCCTGTCACCGTCGTGTGCGCCGGCGCCAAAGCGTTGCTCGATCTGCCGAAAACCATAGAAGTGCTTGAGACGCTTGGCGTTCCGGTGATCGGGTATGGCGTCGATGAGTTTCCCGCGTTTTGGAGCCGTGCGAGCGGCCTACCGGTTCCGATGCGCTTGGACACGCCTTCCCAAGTTGCAAACTTCGTGCGAGTGCAACGTCTGCTCGGTATAAGCGCCGGCGCTCTGATCGCCAATCCAATTCCTGTCGAACGGGAAATTGCACGCAGTGAGATGGCTGTTTTCATCGATCAAGCGGTTCGTGATGCGCAGCAACACTGCATCTCAGGAAAATCGGTGACGCCGTGGCTCTTAAGCCGACTACTGGATATTACTGGAGGGCGGAGCCTTGTAGCGAATGTGGATCTTATTAAGAATAATGCGCATGTCGCCGCGCAGATCGCAGTTGCCGTCGCCGCCGCTACGTAAGGATGCGCAGTTCGCCTTTGTTCGGAATAAAGATTGGCGTATCGAAATTTTTGGTAATGCCGTGATTGTTGACCAATCGGCTGCGCACGCGATAGCGCATGCCTTCTTGATCGGCCTCCGTGATGGGACTTGCTTCCTTGATTGCAAGTAACGGGCGCTGCGCGCCGTTGGGCGCTGCAATCCGCCTTTGAGAAACTAAGAAGTCGACAATTTTTGCTTCGATCTCTGCCGGGATCGACACCGTGGCATGATGACTGCGTTTACGGGACGTCGCCGACCCATCGATCAGGGGTATCAGCCGCTCGCGTTTATACGGGGGGCTCGGCGCATTTTCCAGTGCATCGTTGAGATCTGCGCGCTCTCTTACACCCATGGCCACAAATGAGCACCGATAGCGAACGGCCGATCCAGCCTTTTGAGGCGGCTCTGCTTTTTGTAATTGAATGCGGCCAGCGAGCTTCTTTCCGTTGACATCAAAATGAATGCGGATCGGCGTCGTTGGAGGCTCTTGCGGAAACAGCACAACGATCTCGAAGGCCGAAAGCTCTTCGCCGATGCCCTCAATGCGCTCAAATCCGCGCAGCCACGATACCCGAAACCGCCCGGTTAAGCGGATATCGCTGCGAAGCCAAGGCATGAGGAAGCGCATGCTTACTATGTCGGCAGAGCGGGTGCCACGCTCTATTAGAAAGTCATTAAAACCAGGCTGGCGGCCCTGGGGTGCCCTTACGGCAGGAGACTGGCGCTGGCTGGCTTACGTGCTTTTGCATTCACTGCTATTTACGAGGAGGCCGCACTTTGGAACAATTCGTGCTCAATCTCTTGCATGCCGCAGCATGGTTGTTTATGTTCATCTTTTTGTTTGCGCTCATTGGCGTCGCGGCGACGATTCGATGGATCATGAATTTGATCACCGGAACCGAACGCGCCGTTGCCACTGGCGTGCATAACGTAGAGAACAAGCTGCACCACCACGACTAACGATATTTCATCAGCCGATAAGGCAAATTTAAGCAACCTTCTGTATGCTTGGGTGTGTTGGTAGGTGCAGGAGGATAGGTCTGTGTCGGGTTTGCTAAAATTGCTTGGTGGTGAGATCCCAGGGTATGTTCGGTATTGCGAGGTTGACGGTGTTGTGTCCGGGCGAGACCGCCGTGCGGCCGAAATTCAAGATTCAATTCTGCGCAGTGTGACGCATTTGCACCGTTTTTAAGCGGATTTCAAACGGCAGGGCGGGTCAAAACAAATACGTGCAAAGCTCGCCCGACTCTTGAAAGCCTAGGCTTCGGTAAAGCGTTACTGCGGCGATGTTAAAGTCATTTACGTAGAGCGACACGGTCGGATAGTCTTCCAAAAGCGCAAGACAGATGGCCGTTAGCGCCGCCTTGGCGACACCCGTACGGCGATCGGCTAGCGGCGTCCAAACACCCTGCAATTGAACGGTCTGCTTGCTGTGCGGACCGATATGACAATAGAATACGGGCCGCTCATCTTGCAGCCCCACCCACCACATCTGGCGCTCGATCATACGGCGGACGTTCCACCGAAAGCTTGCCGACGCGCGGCGCGGATCGTATCCCAATTCGTATTCAATCATGGCTGCTGAGTTTTCGATGACCAGATCGGCCTCGTCGATGCGAGCCAGCCGGGTCGATATTTTCGTTTGCCGCGATTTGGGCAGTTGATGGGTTTGCACAACGAACACGGGTTGCCGTTCACGAACCAAGCGTGGCGGCGTGTGCCAGCTTTTGACGGCCTCCCAATAGCCTCGAGCAACGTCCCGGCCGGCAACGATCATGCGCTCGTGCCGGTACGCATAGCCGGCGTTTGCTAACGCTTGAACCGCCTCCGGCGTCTGGGCTGCTAGCGCAACCTGGCGTCCGAAGTGTGCAATGCCGGTTATCTCCCCATTCTTTTCGCGGCAGCAAAACAAGCGCTGTCGCATCGCCGCGGATCGATCGTGTTCGATTAGCCAGTCGAGGAGAACATTTTCGTACGGTCGTTGGGCAAGAAAGCGCCTCGCCGGTTCTTCGTCCTCAAGACTGATGCGATGAACGCTAGGCGCAATCAAGTGAATTTAACAACAAACTCCGGCTTGGTAGTAGGTGCCTTGCTTCCACCTTCGGGCTCGATACTTACCGCCACCGCTTGTACGATGGAAGCGTGCCCGGGAAGCGACACAACGGCCAGCCCGCCGTGATCAGGCATGAAGGTGACGCTCGGGGTCATCTCCTTTGCACCGTTGTGCAGCATCCATGCTTGATACACATGCCCTTTTGGCGGCATGTTCATAGCGTGCATCGCAATGTAGATGCGATCGCCATGCCGGACAACTTCACCGTTGGCCACTTGGTAGCGCTGTGAATCGTGGTTCATCAGGTCTGCTACCATGAGTTTTTGGTTTGCCACGGTACCGTTTGCCGACTTCACCTGAGCGCTAAGCGCCGCGACTTGTTCTTGCTCTTGCCGCATCTCGGACTTCACTAAAATGTTGGAGCCGGTGGCCCAGAGAGCCAGCACGATTGAAGCGGCGGCTACGATATAAGCCGGCCAAACGATCGCGCGCGGGCGTTTCTCAGAAACGCCGACTGCGGCCTCGGCGCGTACCGTTTTCATGAGCCGTGCCTTGAGTAATTGGCTCGGCACGATCGCCCCGTTGACGGCATCGTTGCCTGCTTCGGCCGATTGCGCGACCGCATTTACCACCGGACGGAGCGCGTCGTATTCGGCACGGCATTCAACACACGTCTTGAGATGGTTGCGCACCGTACCGGCTTCGGATTTTGAAAGCGAGCCGAGCGCATACACGGCTACCTGATCCAGAAATTCGTCGTGCGCGTTCATGCGGTCACCAATCCATCGAGCTGACCGCGCAGCTTGCGCAGCCCAGTTCGTATTCGCGTCTTAACCGTCCCTAACGGCACGCCTGAATGAAGGGCAATTTCCTCGTGCGTTATTCCGCCGAAGAAACCCAGCTCAATAGGTTTACGCTGGTCGTCGGGAAGGGTTGCAAGCGCGGTTCGGACGAGTTCCGCATCGAGGTTTGCAAATGCGGTATCTTCCAATGCGTCGTCGACCGGCATGGCTTCAGGGATCTCGCTTTCCGGGCGCGCGGCGCGGCTGCGAAGCACATCGAGGGAACGGTTGCGTGCAACGCGGGCAATCCAAGCGCCGAAGTTGCCCCGTACGAAAAGGCCGGGGGAACTCCACAATTTTAGAAACACGGCTTGCGTTACGTCTTCAGCGGCCGAGACGTCGCTAAGAATGCGCAATGAAATTCCATAGACCAAGCGGTGATAGGAATCATAGAGCATTTCGAATGCGGCGGCATCGCGTTGCCGTACACGTGCCATAAGTTGGCTGGGATCGTCCACTCGCTTGAGCTTCGCCTCATAGTTGTTGTGACCTCGATTAAGGTAACGGCGCCCGCGCTTGCTCGGATTCCCTGATTTGTCGCCGAAAGGTCAAGCCTTGAAGCAAATCGTCGCTGCCCTTCGTGCCGCCCAGAGTGTCACCGTGCTTACAGGCGCCGGGGTCTCTGCCGAAAGTGGCCTGCCGACCTTTCGCGGCGTGAACGGGCTCTGGCGGACCCACCGGGTCGAAGAGCTGGCCTCCCCGGAAGGCTTTGCCCGAGATCCGCGCCTGGTGTGGTCCTGGTACAACGAGCGCCGCGCGGCGCATGCCGCGGCAGAGCCCAATGCCGCCCACCGAGCGATCGCCGACCTCGAAAAGCTCGTTGAAGATTTTACGCTTGTCACACAAAACGTCGATTCGCTCCATTTGCGGGCCGGGTCGGTGAACGTGCTGGAACTGCATGGAAATTTGCGCGAGGCTCGCTGTAATACGTGCGGCGTACAC
>JALYIF010000241.1 GCA_030775925.1 Vulcanimicrobiota bacterium
GACCACGACCAGTACTCCGTTTACCGTGGCAGCCTACGCCGTCCCGACCGCCGCGGCATTCACGCTTGCCTCGTCCTTCCCGGGTATGTTCGCCATCGGCTATGACGGAAAGTTGTACTTCACGGAAAGTAACGCCAACAAGATCGGCCAGTTTACGTACTTCTAGTGTTCCGAGTCAGAAGTTGGTGGCATTATCCAGCTTGGATTTTTTCTCGCTGCGAGGCGCGAGGAGCGAGCAACGCCGTAGCGTTGTGAGTGAGGAGCAACAATGCAGCGTGGGAAAAGCCTGCTGGAGAATGTCGCCGGACTTTTGACTCGGAACACTCACCACTTCTACGGATGCGGGGATGGTGAGGGCACCACCATCCCCCGCATGACCGTATCGAGTTGCTGTGGCACGCCTTCGTAGAGGTTGGGGACCACGGATCCGATGAGCGGCAAACTCACGGCAATCATCAACAGACCGATTCCGATTTGCAGTGGAAACCCCACGACAAAGACGTTCATTTGGGGCGCAACGCGTGCCATCAACCCCAAAGCGATGTTCACGATGAACAGCGAGATTGCGGCAGGTGCGGCGATCTTAAAAATGATGAGCGTCGACTGTGTAAAGAAGACCATGATATTTCCCGCCACGCTGGGATCCAAGTGAACGTACGGCAACTGCAGTAAATTAAACGAGCCGGCCACGCCCTGAAGCAGCAAATGATGGGAATTGCTGATGAGGTAGATGAGCGAGGCAAGCGTAAGTTCGAATTCGCCGATGACCGTGACATTGGTTTGGGTGAGCGGGTTGATCACGTTAGCGACTGCAAAGCCGATTTGAATATCCAATATTTCGCCGGCCAGCTGGATCCCCATGAACACCAAGTACGAGATAAAGCCGAAGACGAGGCCGATCATCGCCTGGCTTACAATGCCGGCTAGCAGCTCGTAGAGATCCGCTAAGGGAGCAATAGGCGTTACCGTTTTGAAGATCACAAAAGTGATCAACATTCCAAGTCCGATCCGGGCCAGCTGCGGAATTTCTTTTGCGGAAAAGACGGGAATGATCATCATGATGACGGTTACGCGCACCATGATTAGCAGCAGCGTTTCGAACTGCCCGGACGTGAGCCCAAAGACGCTCAGCATGCTATTTTACAAAGGTCGGTAGATCGTGAAAAACCCTCGCGGTAAAATCCGTCAGGAGCGCCAGCATAAAGGGTCCAAAGAACAGCAGCGAGGCCGCTACAACCAGGATTTTCGGGATAAACGTGAGCGTCGGTTCTTGAATCTGCGTGACGGCTTGAAATATTGAGATAATCAAACCGACAGTCAGCCCAAGCAGCAGCGCTGGCGCGGCCACCATAAATGCAATGAAGATCGCTTCTCGTCCGAGCGCAATAGCGGCAGCAAAGCTCATTGATAACTCTGAAAGAGTGCGGACACGGTGAGGTTCCATCCGTCGACGAGCAAGAAGATGAGAATCTTAAACGGCAAAGAGATAATAATTGGTGGAATCATCATCATGCCCATCGAGAGCAAGATACTCGCAACGACCATGTCGATCACGATGAACGGCACGTAGATGGCAAACCCAATTTCAAATGCCGTCTTGAGTTCGGAAATGACGAACGCCGGAATCAACAGATAGGTCGGAACATCAGTCTGTTGTTTGGGGATCGGTTCTTTCGAAAGCGAATAGAACAGCTGGATGTCCTTCTCGCGCGTTTGCTTGAACATGAATTTGCGCAGCGGTATAGCGGCCTTGTTCAGAGCCGCGCCTTGCGAAATCTTCTGCTTCATGTACGGCTGCAATGCATTTTTGTTGATGTCCGTAATGACGGGATTCATAATGAAGAATGTCAGCAACAATGACAGCCCCACGAGCACTTGGTTGGGAGGCACTTGCTGGGTTCCAAGTGCGGTTCGCACAAAGGACAACACCACGATGACACGCGTGAAGGACGTAAGCAAGACCAGCAGTGTGGGCGCAAGCGAGATCACGGTGAGCAGTAGAAGAATTTGTAAGGACGTCGCAACTTGCGATGGAC
>JALYIF010000242.1 GCA_030775925.1 Vulcanimicrobiota bacterium
CTGCGCGAGTTTACTGAGCGATCGTGACAAGAATGAACTGGCAGCACTCTGTGAGGATCGCGTACGATTTGACGAACCACTCGCACCGTACACATCGAGGAAAATCGGCGGTCCCGCGGATGCTTCGATCACCATCGAGAGTGAATCCCAGCTTGCCGAAATTATGCGGTTCTGCTTGCGGCGCTCCATGCCGTGGTTTGTGCTGGGAAGCGGCTCCAACTTATTGATCGGCGACGGAGGCTTGCGCGGAATCGTCCTTCGCTTGAGTGGAGCCTTCACTCATATTTCAGTGCATGAGGATCAAACCCACGTTATCGTGCAGGCGGGAGCGTCGGCGTCGATGGCGCTCGTGACGGCAAAGGCGGCATCGCTGGGCGCCGTCGGTATCGGATCACTCGCCGGCATTCCGGGAACAATCGGCGGGTCGCTACGGATGAACGCGGGAACCGATTTTGAAATGGGCGATTTTGTGCGCGAAGTATGGGTACAGTCACCGGGTAAACCCGATGCGCACCCGGTCAGCGTTCAATACTATTACCGTCACACCACGCTCGCTCGCGATGCCATCGTGTCGCGAGTCGTGCTGGCATTTGAGCGAGGGGATACAAAAACCGTTCGCGATGAAATGCAGAGCCGATTGATCCGGCGCAAAGCAACGCAACCGATTGCGCTTCCGAACGCCGGTTCGTGCTTCCGCAACCCACCGGGGGATAAGGCGGCGCGATTAATTGAAGCAGCCGGCGCCAAGGGGTGGCGCCAAGGCGGCGCGGAAGTCTCTCCTCTGCATGCAAATTTCATCAATAATGTTGACGGTGCGAGTGCGAAAGATGTCGCAACGCTGCTCGCTCGCGTGAGGCGAGCGGTCGAGGAGCAATTTGGAGTGCCGCTACAACTCGAAGTCCACTTGGTCGGAGTCTTTATTGATGAGCCGAACCTTGAGCAGTAAGCCGCGCGTTGCTTTGGTCATGGGCGGCCCCAGCGCGGAGCGCGAGGTTTCCATGGAAACCGGCTACGCGGTTATGCGTGCGCTGCAGACGCTCGGGTATGACGCCAAGTCGCTCGACTACGATGAGCGCTTTATCGAATCGATTCGCAAGATCGCACCTGATGTTGTATTTATTGCTTTGCACGGCCCCGGTGGTGAAGATGGTCAGATTCAAGCGATCTTAGATTACTTGCATCTTCCGTATGCCGGGAGCAGCGTGGAAGCATGTGCAATGGCGATGGACAAACACATTACCAAAAAGTTGCTTGCCGCCGAAGGGCTGCCGACTGCTGCCTGGGACATTTTTGATTTGGCGGGCGGAACGCTGCCGCTGCTTCCAGGGTCGCTGGACCTGCCGCTGGTTGTGAAGCCGCGCAATGAAGGGAGCGCGGTGGGTGTCACCTTGGTGAAAAATCACGAACAGTGGACGCAAACAATGCTCAATGTGTCCGAGCACTATTCGGAAGTGCTCGCCGAGGAATATATTCCGGGCCGTGAATTCACATGCGCCGTCTTAGGTATGGATGCACTCCCAATCGTGGAGATCATTCCGAACAAGGACGAGTTCTACACCTACGAGGCAAAATATGCCGCCGGCGGTAGCACGCACATTGTTCCGGCGCATATCGACGAAGATTTGGCGGCGCGCATGCAGATGCTGGCACTGTCCGTTCACCGTTTGCTGGGGCTGCGAGACTACTCGCGCACAGACTTCATTGTCACCAAAGAAGGCCGTCCGTACATTCTGGAGATCAATACGTTGCCGGGCCTCACGCCAACCAGCCTTTTTCCCGACGCTTGCAACGCGGCGGGCATTTCGTTTGAAGCGTTAGTGGACCGCCTGATCGGATTTGCAATGGGCCGAGCCGATGGAAGAGTACTCGCCTAGCACTTTAGAGCCGGAGGATTTTCTGCCATGCAGTCGCCCCATTTCGATCCCTTAAGCTGCAGTTGTCCGCACACTCCGTACTCACACGCCATTTTTTCCCACACTGAGTCGCTATTTGGCCGGCGTGCGTTTTTGGCGGGGGCAGTTGCCGCCGGCGCCGCGATCTTGTTACCTTGGCGTGCACACGCTGCAAGCAATACAATTGTGTTGAAAGCTGCGCATTTGTTTGACGGGCATGAGATGCATACGCCCGGCGTGCTGGTGATTCGCGGCGATTCGATCGTCTCAATGAATGCCGGTGATGCAGGCTCCGATGCCACGGTTATCGAGCTCGCGGGCATGACCCTGATGCCCGGTTTCATCGATGCGCATACGCACGTTGCCGCGTCCGTCGTCGTTTCGTCGTACCTTACCGGCATCGGCCCCAAGGGCGAATCGGCCGACAATATTGCTGAGGCGGCCATCGATAGCATTCATAACGCGCAGGCGATGCTCAAGAATGGATTTACGACCGTGCGCGATGTTGGAGGCGGTAATGGTATCGATCTTGCCATGCGCAACGCTATCAACAATGGTATTATCTCCGGGCCGCGCATGCTTGCTGCGGGTCCAGCGCTCTCGATCACCGGCGGCCACGGCGACACCAACGACTTGCCGGAATCGGTGCATGTCGATCAGACCATCGAGCGCGGCGTTTCCTACGGCCCCTATGGCTTTCGCGAACGCGTTCGCGAGCATGTAAAACGGCATGTCGATTTGATCAAGATTCTTGGCACCGGGGGCGTCCTATCGTATGGTGATGTTTGGAACGTGCCGCAATTAAATGTGGACGAAATCCAAGCGGTGGTGAGCGAGTCCACAAAGTTTGGCCGGAAAGTTGCGGCTCACTGCCACGGTGATGAGGGCATTGCGATGTCCGTTGAAGGCGGCGTGCATTCGATCGAACACGGTACTGGCGTCAGCGAGAAGACTCTTAAAGCCATGGAGCAACGCGGCACACATTTAGTGCCCACGTTGTGGGCGTTGGATTCGATTTTAGTTCCGGGAAATCCCAATCGCATTGCCCCGAGTAGTATTCACAAGGCGGGGCTGGCAGCCGAACTGCGCAACGAAGGCATGAAGCGCGCGATCGCAAGCGGTGTTAAAATTACCTATGGAACTGATGCGGGCGTCTTCCCGCATAAAGAAAACAACAAAGATTTTGGGATATTAGTGAGCATGGGCATGCGACCGATCGACGTTATGCGTGCAGCAACCAGTCGCGCCGCGGATCTGTTGGGAACAGGCGATCGCGGGCGGCTCGCGCCCGGAAAGCTAGCCGATGTGGTCGCCGTGTCCGGCGACCCCACCAGCAACGTCGCATCGCTTGAACGCCCCGGTTTCGTGATGCTGGGTGGCAAGCGTATCGATACCGCGATGCTTATGAGCTAACGCGCCGCAAACATCTCCGCATCATCCGCATCCAGCACATCGAACATATACTCGAGGTCTGGGCGAGTTTTAATTACCGGATAACGCTCAGCGAAAGCCACCGGGTCTCTCGCCTGGTCGACGCGCCGTTTCTTGAGTTTCTCGGAGAAAGTGGCATACTGGTCGACTTTGGCGTGCTCACGTAGCCACGCTGCCACGTCGGCATCGGTTTTTGCATCCACAACGACGGTGTACAACTGCTCTTCGGTGATGCCGATTGCGTCGAGCATCATTTGACTAAAGCCCTCGATCGCGTACTCGCCGAGTTTCCCCTCGGGCATTTTTGCGCGAAGTTTGTCGATCGTCCGGGGCAAATTCACCAGGCCGTCCAGCTCCTCACGGGGGCTGCGAGGCGGGTGTTTTGTTAAGTCTAATGCATCCATAGGGCGCATAATCCGGTAGACCCTCGGCCGGTTGCGGGGCCGGGGATGGCTCTATGCATGGAAATCGCCTCTACTGCTCAAACTCACTCTTCCCCAGCAAATTCCGGAGGTTCTTACCCTGTCTACTACCGGCACCGTTGTTGATCGTGGGCTCGAGGGCGTCGTCGTCGGCCACACCGACCTCAGCAACGTCGAAGGCGAACTTGGACGCCTGACTTACCGCGGCTACGATATCCATGACCTGGCCCCTAATGCATGTTTTGAAGAAGTCTGCCATTTAATGCTGTATGGGCATCTGCCCACGCAAGCCGAGCTCGAAAAGCTCAAAAAAGAACTTGCGACGCACCGCATACTTCCCGAGCCGCTGGTGAACGCAATGCAAGTTGTACCACGGACGGCGTGGCCAATGGATGTCTTGCGCACGGTTGTTTCGGGTCTCGCACTTTTCTCGCCAGTAAATCCGACCGGCGAACACATCTCAAACGAACACACCGCGATCGAGTTTATCGCAAAATTCCCGACCATTGTTGCGGCGTGGGATCGTATTCGTCGCGGCCTGGATCCGATCGAGCCGCGGCACGATCTGTCGCAGGCGGCAAACTTTCTGTACATGCGCAGCGGCGTGGTCCCCAGCGCGGTCGAAGAAGACGCACTCGATACGTACCTTGTATTGCTCGCCGACCATTCGTATAACGCCTCAACATTTTCGGCCCGCGTGACGGCCTCAACGCGCGCGGACATGTATGCGGCCATAACCGCTGCAGTAGCAACGCTGGAAGGCGACCTGCACGGCGGTGCCCCGAGTAAAGTGATGAACATGCTGGTCGAAATCGGCAAGCCTGAGCGCGCCGAAACCTACGTGCGAGAATTGCTTGCGCGTGGCGAGCGCATTATGGGCATGGGACACCGCGAATATAAAGTCCGCGATCCGCGTGCTCAACATTTAGATGCAATGGCCAAACAGTTGGGCGAAAGTACCGACGAAAAGTGGTACAAAATTGCGCGCGCCTTGGAAGAAGCTTCCAATCTTGTTCTGCAAGAGAAAAAGCCGGGCAAACGGATCTACGCCAACGTTGAATTTTACACGGCCCCTACGCTCTTTAGCCTCGGCATACCGGGGGATGAATTTACTTGTATGTTTGCCTGTGGACGCGTCGCCGGCTGGGCGGCCCACATCCTCGAACAGTTGGCCGATAACCGGTTGATCCGCCCGCAAGCCACGTACTCCGGGCCGGCGGTGCACCCGTTCGTGCCGATCGAACAGCGGACCAACGGTAAGTCGTAGCGCGTTGCCTGTGCCGAGCACTCGATCGGGGCGCGTGTCACGCGTCACCAAAGAAACAAAAATCGAGCTGAGCTTGCAGCTTGACGGCGGTCCGATAGACATTCAAACTTCGGTGACGTTTTTGGATCATATGCTCGAGGCGTTTGCCAAGCACAGCGGTTGCGGTTTACAGATTGCGGCCAGTGGCGACGGATTGGATAATCACCACGTTATTGAGGACGTGGGGATTGCGCTTGGAAAAGCCATGCACGAAGCGCTTGGTGATAAGGCTGGAATCGCACGCTTTGGATCGATGATGGTGCCGCTTGATGATGCACTGATTGCCGCCAGCGTTGATCTTTCGGGACGTTCCTATCTTAACTTCCGCGTCAGCTTTCTAAAAGAACAATTGGGCGATCTCCCGACGGAGATGATCGGCGAATTTTTCCGTGCCCTGGCCGAAAACGGCCGCTTCAATCTGCATCTCGTACAGATGAACGGGCATGTGGCGCATCACGTTTGCGAAGCCTCATTTAAAGCATTTGCGCGGGCGTTCAGTATGGCCAAAATCCGCGATGCCGGCATGGGAGTGCCTTCAACAAAAGGTTTGCTGGAATGATCGATCGCCGGACATTCCTGGCCTCGGGCGCGGCTGCCGTGCTTCTGGGCGCCAAGCATGTCGCGGCATCGCCTGGGAATCTTACGGAGTCCTTCGAGCTACTCGATAATCGGGCGTTTGTCACCGTGCGGATGCAGGGGCGAAATCAACAAGCTCGCGACGTCAGCTGTTGGTTTGATACGGGCGGCGGCGTACTTCTTATTACACGCGATGTCGCACGCTCGCTCGCACTCGAACCGACCGGTGCAATACAGAGTAATGAAGACGAACATTTTCAAACCGTAAGTCCTCCGCGCATTTCAATCGGCGGAATCGACATTCCAGTTTCCACTTCGCAAGCCATGATCTCGCTCGGCGGGGCAACCACCGCGCCAGGCATTCCCGCGCAGGGGTTTCTCCCCGGACATCTCTTACGGGATCATCGCGTGTTGATTGATTATCCAGCCCGTCGTTTTGGCTTGGACAGCTTGCCAGATAGTGGAGCTGCTCGAATCCCCATTCAAATTGACCCGCGTTCGGGCTTCATCCGTATTGAGGCGGTCATCGATGGGGAGCGAGTAGGATTGCTCCTGGATACGGGTGCGTCATCGACCATGCTTTCTCGTGCGTTTGTGGATCGACTGCTTGCAAAACACCCCGAATGGAAGCACGCTTCCGGCGCCTATGGGCCGGCTAACATGTCTGGAACCAAAACGGATCTCACTGCAAAAATGCTGCGCGTGCCGCAGCTCGAAATTGGCAGCGTCGTTCTGCACGACGTCGTTGCCGTGTCGCGCCCGGTGGGCGTCTTCGAACAGTGGATGAGCTCGATGTTGCCATCGCCGATTGTCGGGGCGCTCGGCGGCAATGCGCTTCGTAATTTGCGCATTCAAATCGATTATCCGCAAAATCAACTGACGGCACTGCACACGGATTCGCCCGTAGCGCATGAGTTCGACGTCGTGCCGCTGACACTGATGCCGACCTATCACGGGTACCAAATCACAGGCGTAATGCCGGGCGCAAAGGTGTCGGCTGCACCCGATGCGCTCATTGGTAAGCAGCTGATCGCTATTGACGATGAAACCATTGAAGGAAAGGACCTGGGTCAGGTCTTTGGATTGTTGCGTGGCAAACCGGGGACGTCGCGCCGGCTACGCGTTGGTTCGAGTTCGTCCTCGCAAGTTGTTACCGCGACGATCAGCCACGTTTTGTAGATGCTGTGCTAGCAGTAATCGATTACGGCGGCGGGAATTTGGGCTCTTTGATCGGTGCGTTGGAACGGCGCAAAGCGCATTTTGAAGTAACCGCCGACCCCAAGCACATTGCGGCCGCTGATGCCGCAATTTTCCCCGGAGACGGTGCCTTTGCCGCAACCATGCAAGCGTTGCAGCATCGCGGCTTGGACCGGGCGATCGAACAGATTATCGCCGTGGGGCGTCCGTTTTTGGGAATCTGCGTCGGCATGCAAATCTTGTACGCGGGAAGCGAGGAGTTCTCGGACGCCCCGGGGCTGGGCATTTTCAAAGAACGAATTCGGCGGTTTACGGATGCGCCTCGTGTGCCCCACATGGGGTGGAACCGGCTGGAATTGCTCGGCGGCCATCCGTTTATAGAAGGCCTCGGGCCGGAGCCGTACGCCTACTTTTTGCATTCCTACCGCGCCCCGGTCGGAGAGGAAACTGTTGCTGCTGCGACGCACGGAGAGCGGTTCTCGGCAGTAGTGGCCCGGGGAAATGTTATGGGCACGCAGTTTCACCCCGAGAAAAGCCAAGCGACCGGCGCTCGGCTCCTAGACAATTTTTTGCGCCTAGCCACAGGAGACGATAACCGCAAATGCTCGTAATTCCGGCGATTGACTTACGCAATGGCAAGTGCGTACGCATGCAGCAAGGCGATCCCAATCGCGAGACCGAGTACGACGAGGATCCGGTCGCGCGCGCCAAGGCATTTGCCGAAGCCGGAGCCCAACGCCTGCACGTGATCGATCTCGATGGCGCATTCGGCTCGGGCGAAAACGAGAAGGCCATTGCCGCGATCTGCAAAGCGGTTTCGATTCCGGTAGAAACGGGCGGAGGAATACGTAACGTCGAGACGGCGCGCCGCCGGTTGGATGCCGGTGCAGCATTTATAATTTTGGGTACCGTGCTTGTTGAAGAGGAGCGCTTGGCGCGCAACATCATTGGAGCCCTTGGCGATAAAGTGATTGCCGGCATCGATGCTCGCGGTGCTCATGTGGCCGTGCGGGGATGGCAGAGTGCCACCGTTGTAAACCGGGATGCCTTGATTAAGCGCGTCGCTACCTGGGGTATTACGCGCGTGATCGTTACGGAAATTGGGCGCGACGGCACGGGCGGCGGATATGATATTGAAGCGATGAACGTGGTTGCCGGACTGGCAGATGTGCGCTTTACCGCCAGCGGCGGGGCCCACACGGTTGCGGATATTGCGGCTTTAAAGGCCGGTGTCCCGGCTAACGTTGATTCCTGTATTGTCGGTCGCGCACTCTACGAGGGAACCATTGATCTTGCCGAAGCGGTAAAAGCCGCCGCATAGGCGTTCTTACTGGACAAGTTCCATTTCGTTTGTCGGAATAAAGCCGAGTCTGTCGTAGATTGGTTTGCCGAACGGTGATGCGTGCAGCAAAATTCGGCGCACGCCGGAGTCCTTGAGCCAAGCAACACATTGTTGGGTTAGCGTGGTTGCAATGCCGCGCTTGCGTGCTTTTGGCTTTACACTCACGCCGAAAATGTAGCCGTTGCGGACGCCGTGCACGACCATCGGATACCCGTCGCGTACAAGGGCGCCCGCACTCGCTACAATCTCGCCGGCATCTTCCACCACGAAGTAGCGGAGCTCGTCGCATTGCATCCTGCGGCTCGCATATTCAACGAAGCGCTGGCGCCAATCCGGCAGAAAGTCGGTTTCAGCGTGCTTGCCGACCGCTTCAAACATCTCCAGCCACAATTGCGCGATTGCCGGCAAGTCTTCGTTCCGCGCAACGCGGTACTCGATCATTGTCTCTATTGCCATTACAACTTGGTTGTAACAAATAGGGTCAATAGTGACATCGCGACCGGCGCACCATCACGGCAGATACTCTCGAGGAATCTCTGAGGGTAAGCGAGTGACGATCTCATAGTTAATCGTTTGCGCCCACTGCGCCCAATCGTCCGCGCTGATGATCGTGTTCCCGTCTTTTCCAATTAATGTTACGCGGTCGCCATCCGTCGCCTGAGGGGCCGCTGTCAGATCGATCATGGTCATGTTCATGCAGATGCGCCCAATAATCGGGCACCGCGCACCGCGAACCGCGAACGCTCCCGTATTGGAAAGGAGCCGGGGAATTCCATCTGCGTAGCCGAGCGGAACAATCCCGATGCGCATGCTCTGCGGCGCATGAAAGGTGGTGCCGTACCCAACGGCTTCACCCGAAGCCACATGGCGTGTTGCCGTCAATGTCGTTTCGTATCGAAGCACGGGTTCGAGAGCAAGCCCGGTTGTTTCAACGGCTCGTCGCGTTGCAGGCGAGGGCCAAAGCCCGTACAGGGCGATTCCAACGCGCACCATATCGAGCCGAGTTTGTGGCCACAGCATGGCAGCGGCCGAAGCGGCAATGTGAAGAACCGGCCGCGGTTCTTGCTGTTGGAGTTGCTCTTGCACCGGAGCAAGTGCCGCCTCAAATGACGCGAGTTGCGAGAGCGTGTACGGCGAGTCCATTTCTTCTGCGGCCGCCAGATGCGAGAAGACTCCCTCGATGCGGAGTTCGGCCATGCGAAGATAGTCTTCAATGGCATCGGCCGCATCGCGCGCAGAAAGACCCAATCGATTGAGACCGGTGTTGATCTTTATGTGAACGGGGAAGGTCGTGTTCCGGCGGCGCGCGATGCTGGCCACGCGGAGTGCGTAGACGCCGGTATCCCACAAGGCGATACTGACCTTGGCCATAAGCGCCGTTTCTAGATATTCAGGCGCAATCGGTCCCAAAACTAAAATCGGTTTGGTAATCCCGCCGTCGCGCAGAGTAACGGCTTCTTCTAGGCTAAAGACGCAGAGCAGGCAAGCCGATTGTTCGATGGCAAGGGCTACCTCTTGGAGGCCGTGGCCGTACGCATTCGATTTAATTGCAAATGCGACGCGCGCCGGTGCGATAAACGCGCGAAGGTGCTGCGCGTTATTGCGCAGCGCCTCCAGCGAAATGGTGATCTTGCCGTACAATTACGATCGCAACGTACGGGAGACGTATAAAGAAACCGGCAGTCCAAAAAAGATACAGTGCGCGATCAAGTCGATCATCGTTGACTGCAGCGTGGGTGTCGGCCACGACTTTGCGACCATCAAGACGATCTGCATGATGATCATCACAATGACGCCGTAGATCAAACCGCTGGCAAACGGGTGCGCGGGCACGTTTGGGCGCGTATAGGCAACGTAGGCGAATGCGATCCCCCACCCGATGCTCGTGCAAAAATGCATGATGAGCCCAATCCACGCACTGTTCGGGTCGGCGAACGCGCCTTTCCCGATCGCCGTCGAGGCAACAAATTGCCACATCGCGGTAATCGGCTGCCCATGCGGCATAAGCGTAGCTACATAAAGAAACGCATCGATGAGAATTCCGCCGATGATCCCTGCGATCGCTCCATGGATGAGAATGCGGTTCCAGTCGGGTTTGATTGCACTGTCCATGAGTGCGTCATTTCGACTACTCTTCTGCCTTGCCTTGGGACGCCATTATGGCGCGCGTCGTGGTCTTGGGCTGGGCCGGGGCGGCACGTGTAAGGGGTGCCGGTTAATGGGTTGGGTTGTGCGTTGCGCTGGAGTTGGCTGGGGCGCGGGAACCGGCGTGGGAACAGGCGTGGGCACCGGCGTTGGGTGCGGAGTCGGCGTGGGTTGCGGCTGCGCAAAGCGAATCGTTGAGTGTAATGGAATCGCCGCGCGCGGACCTTGTGCACCGGTGTAATAAGCAACGGGAGAACATGCACGGCCTTGCAAGCGAACGGGCACAACAAAGCTTACAAAATATTGATCGGAGCCAAGTGGATTGAGGAACGGTATGTCGCTAAAACCGCACAGTTGCAAGTAGGCGATCCCGCCCGGCGGTGCGACCAAAACAAATTGGACGCGCTGTCCCGGAAAATACGTCGGTGTGTAATTTGGAATATAAAAGTTCATCGGACTAAGCCGAGTTGGATACGACGAATATGAGGATTCAACGACATATTGGTTGGTGAAGGTCCATTCGCGGGAGAACACGTCGCCCGCGAGATCGCTCCCTTGTACGTTGATGGTGTGTTGTCCATTTCCAAAAGCCGATGCCGGCGTGTATGAGAGCGTGGTGCCATCGAAGGCCATGTGCTTAGAGACATCGCGTCCGTCGACCAGCAGTTGCAGACGATTGCGATCAACCGGGGATCCTTGAGAAATGATCCACGCCGAGATGATTGGGTAGCCCCCTTGCGAGAGTTGGCCCGGAGCCGGTTCCATGTTGCGAACCTCGGGAGCGCGATGCGTGTGCGCGGGCGGATCTTGTGCGAGCGATGGTGTTTGCACGCGCGGATCGGTAATAAAAACGATCCGGTCGGCCCTGTCGTACTGGACCCGGCCGCCCAGCGATTGCGCAACAAAGCGCACCGGTACAAACGTACGATCACCGACGATTTGCGGAGCGACGTCCAGCTTCACATGCCGGCCATTGATTAGCGCATCGCGCGATCCAATGCGCAAGAGGAGGCTGTTTGCCCCGCGCGTTGCGGCGACGGTACGGGTATCGCCCCGATAGGTAACGCCGGCGTGCAGCGCGTTGAAGATGGCTCGGAACGGCAAGAGGACATGCCCAGCCCGCACAACGGCGGTGGCAGCAAGCGGTTGGTCGTTGAGTGAAACAGAAATTGGAGCACCGGCAATAAGCGGTGCGCTGCAAGCCAATAGAACTGCCGCAATCAAGCCAGCCATCCGGATTTGCATGCGCGCGAACCTCCAGAAAAATAACGCGCTGGAATGCGCTGGGGTTCCGCTTTACGCGACGCGCGGCGACGATTGCTTGACCGACTTCTAATGAGCCACTAAGGTCGTCCCCAGTTTGTGGACTTATCATGGCAATATGATGCGACGAGAGCCGTCTTTTAAAGGTGATGAGTTCATCATTTGGAGCAGCAGTTTAGTGTTGGCCGTGATGCTTGGCGCTCTAGCAGCCTATGCTCTCGCCATTGCGGCAGGTGCAGCGGCCGCCGCTGCTTCGTCTTCGTTTAAGGAGATGCTCGTCTTGATCGGCGCCGGGATCTCGCTTATCGCACTCGCGCTGCAGGGTCGATTGGTACGCGCATTTCTAGTCTCGTTCGGGTTGGCGTTTTTCGTAGGCCTGGCGATTGCGACGCACCTTAGGAGTTTCTAGGAGCCCTAGGTCTGGGCCAAGGGCTCGCGGCGGCCGACAGGCGCTCGGCTGGGCAAGGCAAGCTCTCAGCTTGTGGGTCCAAGATGAACGTGCTGGGCGACGCTCGTGCGCTCGAGTAGGCCACCAAAGTCACTTGCACTCTCCGGGGGAGTCTGCTAAAATCGGGTGGCTGGCACTCCTTAGCTGAGACTGCCAATTCCAATTTTCGTTACCTTATCAAAATTTTTCTGGAGGTCTTTTTCGTGAATTTGAAGCCATTAGGCGATCGTGTGGTCGTCGAGCATGTCGAGCAGGCCGACAAGAGCGCCGGCGGCGTGTTCCTCCCCGATACTGCCAAAGAGAAGCCCCAAGAGGGCATGGTCCGTGCCGTCGGCACCGGGCGCACCCTCGAAAATGGCACCAAGCTGGCCATGGATGTGAAGACCGGCGACCGCATCATCTATTCGAAGTACTCGGGTAGCGAAGTTAAAGTCGACGGTAAAGACTACCTCATCATTTCGGAAAAAGACGTTCTCGCAATCGTCGACAAAGTTCCGGCTGCGGTTTAATTAGGAGATATTGAAAGAATTTTATGGCTGCTAAAGAGTTAATTTTTGACGAACAGGCTCGTCGTGCACTTGAGCGCGGCGCCAACATCCTTGCCGATGCCGTGAAAGTCACGCTCGGACCCAAGGGCCGCAACGTCGTTCTCGACAAGAAATTCGGTTCGCCGACCATTACCAATGACGGCGTGACGATTGCAAAAGAGATCGAACTCCCCAACACCTTTGAAAACATGGGCGCACAGCTCGTCAAAGAAGTTGCGAGCAAAACCAACGACATCGCCGGCGACGGCACGACCACCGCAACGGTACTTGCGCAAGCAATTATCCGCGAAGGTCTACGCAATGTAACCGCCGGTTCGAACCCGCTTTTAATCAAGCGCGGCATCGAGAAGGCCGTTCAGCTCGCCGTTGAAGAAATGGGTTCGTTCAAACAGACCGTTGATACCAAAGAAAAGATCGCCCAGGTTGCATCGATTTCTGCCAACGACAAAGAGATCGGCGAGTTGATTTCGATTGCCATGGAGAAGGTCGGAAAAGACGGCGTCATCACGGTTGAAGAATCCAAATCCATGAAGACCGAAGTCGAAACCAAAGAAGGCATGCAGTTCGATAAGGGCTACATCTCGCCGTACATGGTGACCGATTCCGAGCGCATGGAAGCCGCACTCAACGATCCCTACATCCTCGTCACCGAGCGCAAGATCGGCGCGATTGCCGACATTCTTCCCTTGCTTGAGAAGATCGTTCAAGTGCAGAAGCCGCTCCTCATCATCGCTGAAGATGTTGAAGGCGAAGCCCTCGCAACGCTGGTTGTTAACAAACTGCGCGGCACGTTCACGACCGTTGCCGTTAAGGCGCCGGGATTCGGCGACCGCCGCAAAGAGATGCTCAAGGATATCGCAGCGCTGACCGGCGCCACCGTCATCTCCGAAGAGCTCGGTCTCAAACTCGACAAAGTGACCCCCGACCTGCTCGGCCAAGCCAAGTCGGTCAAGATCACCAAAGAAGAGACCACGATCGTTGATGGCAAGGGCAAGCCCGATGCCATCAAGGGCCGCATCGAAATGATCAAGCGTCAAGTCGAAGAGACCGACTCTGATTTCGACCGCGAGAAGCTGCAAGAACGTCTTGCCAAGCTCAGCGGCGGCGTTGCCGTCATTCAAGTCGGCGCGGCCACCGAAACCGAACTTAAAGAGAAGAAGCATCGCATCGAAGATGCGCTGAGCGCAACGCGTGCAGCCGTCCAAGAAGGCATGATCCCCGGCGGCGGTGCCTCACTCATCCACGCAATCAAGGCGATCGACAAGTACGTTCCGCCCGCGACCAACGGCCACGCCGCGACGGTTGCCGACGAGAAGATCGGTATCTTGATCATTCGCAAAGCGCTCGAAGAACCGCTTCGTCAAATCGCTGAAAATGCGGGCTACGAAGGCTCAGTCGAAGTCAATCGCGTCAAGGAAAAGCATGCTCCGCACGGCTTCGATGCCATGACGGGCGAGATCGTCGACATGTTCAAGGCCGGCATTGTTGAGCCGTTCAAAGTCACGCGTTCGGCGCTGCAAAACGCAGCTTCGATCGGTGCGTTGATCCTCACCACCGAGACCCTGATTGCCGACAAGCCGGAGCCCAAGAAAGATGGCGGCGGCGGAATGCCCGGCGGCATGGGCGGCATGGGCGGCGGCTACGACATGATGTAATGCTCGCTGGTAACGCAGTATAGCGTAACCTAGAGCCAAATCAGTCGTCCCTAACCAAACAAAGAAGCCTCGCAGCAATGCGGGGCTTCTTGGTTTTGCTGGATAGCGAGTTTTTCGCCTTTCGAGCTCAGGGTGACACGGCAAACCCTAATATGCTAACGTGAGTTTAATCCGTCAGCGTACCGAAGTGATGGATTTTTTCCGCAATCACTTGGTCATCATCGCTGCGGAAATGGACGCCATTTTTCCGCGCTTCGCGAATGAAAGCAACGATCTCAGTGACCGGCTTTTGTGAGAGCGCATTCCAGCTCTTGGTCAAGGCATCGTTCCACTGGCCGTGCTGTTTATCTGCGGGATCTAAAAGGGCTAAAACAAAACGTTCGGTTTCCCGAGATTGTTCAGAACTCATAGCCGGTCATTATCCGCGACAGGCCGGTTTCCCGTCCCGCGGACCGAGCCAAGCAGGCCGGCCGCAGGTTTGGGCTGGCTAGAAACTCTTGGATCCTTTCTGGGTACACTCAAGGGCCGCTCTGCACAGGAGCGGAACGCAAACATTGCAAACGCAGCAGTTCTGGAGGATTTACCTTGACTACAACTCGGAAACCCAAGGCGTTGATTATTGGCGCGCTCATCATTGCGATGTTCGCGGGGTCGCTCGCGCCTTCGTCTGCGTTCCTGGATAAGACGCGCTTTGTTGCGCACCTCGGTGTAGCCTATTTTGCCTTTCATCACTGGGTATGGAACCCGTATAAGGAAGGCAAGTTCACAAACGGTGCGGACCATCGTACGTCATCAATCGTGAAGGGCGGCGTCGCCCTGTTGTTTGCCTATCACGAAGTAAAAGTCGCGGAGAGAATTGCACAGAAGAGCCACGATCCGCTCTTGCAAAAGCTGGACGGAGCGCTTGGGGGACTAACTGGTTCGTTCGCCTCCGTGGGTTCGAAGCTAAAGTCCGGCCATTTTGATCCCAAAGATATCGAAGCACTGAACGGCTCTACCAACTCGATTAGTTCTGCTGCCGCCGCTGGCGGTGTAAACATCAAAGACATTCCGGTTGCCATCCCGGGCGGCTAGCCGCACGCACGACAGGAGAAAAGAAGCCGGCTCGCCGGCTTCTTTTTATTTTGCGTAGATGGTTCGCTGCGGTGCGCGCTTGGCCTTAATCTCCGTTAGCTGAGCAGCGTGCAAGAACCGCTCTATTTCCTCAGTGAAATCGGGTTTTGGCCGCAGAAACGAGACGCTATAGTGAAACGCTCCCTTGATCTCATGCCACCCCGGCAGCATTTTTACTTGGATGCGCAGCTCTTGGAACAAACGGGCTCGCTTTTCTTTCACCGTTATGTCCCGTCCGAACAGGCCTTCGGCTCGAGAATGTTCGCGTCGCGTTAGCACGTCGAGCACATCGTCGGGTAATGTAAAGCGAAGTTCCAATGTGCGGTCGTCCGGCATTTGACGCGGCAGAATGACGCGCATGCCGCCACGGCTGACATCGATTGCAATGCCGGCCTCGAGCGTCCGCTGGCCAAAGATCGTGAATTTGATCGGGAAGCGCCGTTCGACGCGCAATACCGCCGCCTCGCGGTCTTTGGTTTTGCCGCCGACACGCGTCGTCGGCGCGTTGTCGGTGTCCTTGGCTTGAAGTTTGCGCCGTTGTTCTTCCACCACGAACTGATAAATGGCATCGGTATCGGCTGGCCGGAGTCCAACGTAAGAAATACCGTAGTCAAAGGTGTGGGTCACCCCTTTGAATTCAATATGGCGGACTTTTCCCCGAAGCTTGAGCGGCTCTTTGCCATTGCGGGGTACTTCGAAGGCCAAATCGACTTCTTTTAGGAGAATGGACTTCGAGCTGATTTTGCACCCGCCCTCAGAGATATCTATGAGGGTTGCGGGGACCGGCTGCGGGATTCCGGTGACGTCAAGCTTTAGCGGCAGGTTGACGGCCAGGCGAAAAAAATTGCGCGCCGGCCCGTTGTTGGAAGATGGCATCTAGGGTTAGTATCGGCGGCTGCGGCTTATTTCTTCGCCTCGTGCGATGCGATTTGATGTGCCTGATATTCGGCCCAGGTCATCCGCAGGAGCCGGCACCGGCCGCAATGGTAATTGCGCTGCTCGGCGGGATTCTGTTTAAGAATGGCTTCTTCCGTAGCGGCGTTTCGGCGCGGCTGTTTCATCGAAGGGTCCTACAATGGCGCGGTGGTGCGCCGAATCAGTGAAGGTATTGCAAGATAGACACTTCGAGAACAAGCCGTTGGCGGCCTATGGACGAAGCAAATCGTGGAGCGCCGGGTAGGCAATGACCAGCAACATGACGGCCGCGAAAGCGTAGACGAATAGGCGTCGCGGATCGCGCGGTTTCTTGGGGCGGGCCCGTTTTATCGGAATGGGTTTGTTGCGGAGTTCGGTATTGATGCCATCGGGAAATTGTGGGAGCGGCATCTAATGCGTGTCGCAGGCTGCCAGGTCGTACTTCCCGGAATACCCGGGCTTTGCCACGCAGCCGCATTCCCATTGCAATGTATCAGGCAGCCGCACCGGAACCTTATTGCCGAACGTGGAGTGCGCGCCTTTAAGGCCGGGTTGATTGCCCGCGCGTGCACTGGGCTTCCCCAACCGCTTGGTAAGTTGCTGCTCGGTAAATGGCATGCTGTTCTCCTGGCGTGTAGGGCTTGGTGCGCAGACGCCGCATTCCTCCGTTATGAGTGAAGCAAGAGTTGGACGGCCAGTCGTACCGGTCATTTATGGTTCCGTGCGATCGGAACGGCAGGGCATTAAAGCAGCGCGCTTTATGGTTGCCGAACTCGAACGGCGGGGCTGCGAAGCCGTCCTGGTGGATCCTCTTGAATACCAGCTTCCATTGCTTGACAAAATGTACAACGAATATGAATCAGGCGCTGCACCAGAGATTCTGGAAAAGCTTGCGACGCTCTATCGACGTGCCGATGGATTTGTAATTGTATCGGGTGAATATAATCATGGCGTACCGCCCGCGCTAAAAAATCTACTGGACCATTTTCTGGAAGAATATTTCTGGAGACCATCGGCGATTGTGTGCTACTCGGGCGGCCAGTTCGGCGGTGTGCGAGCCGCGATGCAGTTGCGTATGATTCTTGGAGAGCTCGGAATGCCGTCGATTCCGACCTTGCTCCCGATTCCCAAAGTGGGCGAATCGTTTGATGACAGCGGTGTTCCCTTGCGCCCGAAGTTTGTGGAGCACAATGAAGCGTTTTTTACAGAGTTCTTCTGGTACTTAGAAGCGTTGCAAGAAAAGCGCAAGGACGGTACGCCCTCCTAGGTGCGGCAACTATTTCGCGAGCGCGAATTTTTAGCGTATTTTCTGGCGCGCCAAAGTTCGGTCATCGCAGGCACCATTGAGGCCGTGGCCATCGGTTGGCAAATCTATTCGCTGCGTCATAGCCCCTTCGATTTGGGGCTTGTCGGGCTTATTTTGTTTTTGCCGCAGCTGTTGCTGGCCCTACCCGCCGGTGTTTTGGCCGATCGAGTCGACCGGCGCATCGTGTGCGTGAGTGTAGCGCTCGTAGAAATGGCCGGTCTTGCAATGTTTGTGGCCCTCACGGCGGGCAGCGGACATTCGATCGGCGTCTATTTTGCAGCGGTTGGGCTCATTGGCATTGCGCATGCTGTGGGCATTCCGGCGGAGCGTTCGCTCTTGGCGGGCATCGTTCACAGCGATCACTTTGTCCGTGCGCAAGCCATGTCGTCATCTCTCACGCAACTCTTTCGCATCGCGGGGCCGGCCCTGGGAGGCGTCTTGATCGCGATCTCAACGCCGGTCGCCTTTGGCCTCGCGGGCGCAGGATACGCTTTGGCTGCCGTGGGGTTTGCGTGCTTAAAACCGCGCCCAGCCGTTGTCGATGATGTGCCGCTCATGCAAGCTGCAATTGAAGGCGTACGCTTTATCTTTGCACGCAAAATTCTGCTAGGCGCAATCTCGCTTGATTTGTTTGCGGTCTTGTTTGGCGGCGCGACCGCGCTCTTGCCCGTTTATGCGGCCAAAATCTTGGACGTTGGTCCAACCGGTTTCGGGGCCCTACGCAGCGCACCGGCGGTTGGCGCGGCGGTCGTGGCGGCTGTAATCTCGCGGCGGCCAATTGCGCGCAAGGCTGGGCCCTTGTTGTTTTGGTGCGTTGCGGGATTTGGTGTTTCAACGATCATTTTTGGCTTATCGAAGAATTTCTGGCTTACCCTCGGGGCGCTCATGTGTTTGGGCGGTTTTGATATGGTCAGCGTGGTCATTCGCAGCGTGCTCGTCCAGCTGCGCACTCCCGACGAGATGCGTGGACGCGTAGGCGCGGTTGAAAACATTTTTATCGGAGCCTCCAACGAGCTTGGCGAATTCGAATCGGGAACGCTCGCCGGGCTCATTGGTGCTGAAGCTTCCGTCGTCGCGGGCGGCATTGCAACATTGGTAGTGATTGCGATTTGGGCGCTGGGCTTTCCAGCATTGCGAACGTTCGATCGTCTCCAAGGCGATTCAATGAACGGTTAGGACGAAGGCTTCTTTAGGAGCGTTGCCTGCCCCGCAGCATAGCGCCATTCACCTTTCAACTTCACCCACGTGTCGGTAAATCGTACGCGCACGTCAACAACATTTGCGCTAGTCCGGTAGCGAATGTGCAGCACGGCAACGAGCACGGCGCTATCGGCGTTGTAG
>JALYIF010000243.1 GCA_030775925.1 Vulcanimicrobiota bacterium
AACCGCGCCGATCGTGAGCTTATCGAAAGCTTCAAGGATCTGCACGGATTTGGTCGCAGGGGAAAGCGACCTGGCATCAAGGGTGATGGCGGCTGGGCGTGTCACGATAGGCATCGTCTCCCATGTACGAACCCACGAAGGCCGTTGCCTGCTCGCGCAGGCCGCCAAGTAGCCGGGGGGAAATAACGCGGGCGCATTTTTACACGAGTTAGGGGACACTACTTGAGAAACGGGATCAGTGACAACGACGTGGTGATCGTGGCCGGGGCGCGGACGCCCTTCGGCAATTTGAACGGCGTGCTCTCGGACTTGACCGCCACGGACCTCGCCGTTCACGCGGCCGAGGCGGCGCTCAAGCGTAGCGGCGTGCCGGCAGCTAGCATCGACGATGTGGTCTTTGGCAACGTCATGCAGACCAGTGCCGATGCGATCTATCTGGCACGTCATGTGGGCCTGCGGGTAGGAGCTCCTCAAGAAGCGCCGGCGCTTACCTTGAACCGGCTCTGCGGTAGCGGCCTCCAAGCCATCCTTACGGCGGCCAATTCTTTGATGCTCGGACAATCGACCTATGCACTGGCCGGCGGCAGCGAATCCATGAGCCAAGCCCCACACGTTATTCGTGGCGCACGTAAGGGCTTCGCGCTGGGCCAGGGCAAGCTCGAAGATTCTCTTTGGGAAGCGCTGACTGATTCATACAATAAATTACCCATGGCAATCACCGCTGAGAATCTCGCAAAGAAGTATCACGTGTCGCGTGAGGCGTGCGACGAGTTTGCGCTGCAGTCGCAAACATTTGCGCTGGAATCTCAGCACGACGGCTTTTTCTCTGAAGAAATCGAAGCGATTGTTATTCCGGGCCCCAAAGGAACCAGCACGACCATCGACCGCGACGAAGGACCGCGTGCCGGGCTCACGATGGAGAAACTCGGCAAACTCCCGCGCGCTTTGTCAAAGACGGAGTCGTGACGCCGGGGAACGCAAGCGGTATTACGGACGGTGCGGCCGCTGTAGTGCTCACTACGGTAAAACAAGCCAAGGCAGATGGCCTTACGTGGCTTGGGCGCCTGGTTGGCGCAAGTGTCGTCGGCGTCGATCCCGACATCATGGGCATCGGTCCCGCAATGTCAATTCCGCAGGCCTTGCAGCAAGCGGGAATTACGCAAAAAGATCTTGCCGTCATGGAAATTAATGAAGCGTTCGCTCCACAGGTTCTGGCCTGCCTCAAGGAAATGGGCTCAGACAGCGTCCGTTTGAATCCGCACGGCGGAGCGATATCCCTCGGGCATCCACTCGGCGCCTCCGGAGCGCGTCTTGCCCTAACAACCTTGCACGATTTGCGCCGGAACGCGGGCGGTTACGGAGTCGCTTCGGCGTGCATCGGTGGTGGCCAGGGCATTGCAGCAGTCTTTACCACCGACTGAGCCGCGAAAATGGATGACCATGGCGCGAGTGTGGGATGCACTCGCGCTGCTGGTCGTTGCCTTTGTGGTTTGGAAGTTGCTGATTGCGCCGCGATCGTTGCGCCAAGCCGATGCGCAGCCAGCGCCGCGCGTAACGATCGCCTCGCTGCAAGGCGCGCCGTTCCGGCTCGAAGCGCACCGCGGCCGCGTGGTCTTCTTGGATTTTTTTGCAAGCTGGTGTGAGCCGTGCAAAATCTCCCTGCCAATGGTCGAACATTTTGCTCGATCGCATCCGGACGTCGATGTGATCCCAATCGACGTCGGCGAACCGTCGTCTATTGCCGCACCTTTTGCCGCTCAATATCACCTGCGCGGCGTTGCGCTCGATCAGAACAAACTGGCCTATAACTGGTTTGGCGTCAACGGTTTTCCAACGATGATCGTGATCGATCCAAAAGGCTTCATCCGTGCGACGTGGCCGGGTCTCAACCCGGCCATCCAACTCAACATGGCAAATGCCGCCTCGGAATTACGCACCGGTACCTAAAGGCATTTACTGGGACTTCCATTCGGGTTTGCGCTTTTCGAGAAACGCTGAGGTGCCTTCTTTGAAGTCTTGCGTATTTACGAGCGTGCCAAAGTTGAGCGCTTCCATCGAGAGCGACTCGGTAAGCGGCACGTTCGCGCCTTCATTGATAACGGATTTGCAGGCTTCGATGGCGAGCGGAGCTTTGTTGGCAATCAGCTTAGCGATACGCTGGGCTTCATTCTGCAACTCTGCAAGCGGCACGACTTTTTGCACAAGACCGATGCGCAATGCTTCTTGCGCGTCGATAATCTCGCCGGTCAGACACAAGTACATTGCCATACCGCGTCCGACGAGACGTGTCGTGCGCTGTGACCCGCCGTAGCCGGGAATCAGTCCGAGGTTGACTTCCGGTTGACCAAACTTTGCATTCTCGCTGCAGATGCGAATGTCGCCGGCCATGGCGATTTCGCAGCCACCGCCCAAAGCAAAACCGTTGATGGCCATAATTACCGGCTGGCGCAAGCGCTCAATCTGTAAGGTAAGCTGCTGGCCTACACGCGCCTTACGCGCGCCTTCGACGGCATTGGGAAGGGCGTTGAGTTCGCCGATGTCTGCGCCTGCGGCAAATGCCTTCTCCCCCGAACCGGTGAGGATAATCGCTTTAATGTCGCCTTCTTTTTCGAGGTCAGACAGCGCCGTGCTGAGTTCGGAAAGCACTTGCGCATTCAGCGCATTGAGAACCTTCGGGCGGTTAAGCGTGATCGTTGCGGCACCGTCCTGATTGCGTTCGACGAGAATCGTTTCAAACTCGGTTGCGCTAGCGTGCATAGTCGTAGAAGCCTTTCCCGGATTTTCTGCCGTACTGGCCCGCGAGCACCATGCGTTTGAGCAGCGTGGGTGGCGCCATCATGGGGTCCTTGAATTCATCGAACATGATTTCGGCTATGTAGTAGGTGGTGTCGAGTCCGACAAAATCCAATAGTTCGAGCGGACCCATCGGGTATCCGCAGCCAAGCTTCATGCCCTTATCGATATCTTCACGTGATGCCAGACCCTGCTCGAACACGCGAATCGCGTACAGCAGATATGGAATCAGTAGCCGGTTCACAATGAAGCCCGGAGTGTCTTGGGCAAGCACCGGATCTTTTCCAAGTTTTCCCGCGAAGGCGTACAGCGTGTCTACGGTCTCTTGCGAGGTCGCAATCGTCTTGACGACTTCCACGAGCTTCATGAGCGGAACCGGATTGAAGAAGTGCAAGCCTGCAACTTTATCGGGGCGCTTGGTCCCCGCGGCCATTTCGATCACGCAGAGACTCGATGTGTTCGAGCAAATAATCGCATGCGGCGCCAGAAGTTCATCAAGCTGCCCAAAAAGTTTGAGCTTGATCTCCATGTTTTCGATGATGGCCTCGATGACCAGATCGCAATCCTTAAGGTCCTTAATGTCGGTCGTTGCTTTGATCCGGCCAAGCGTGGCATCGCGATCGCTTTGCGTGAGCTTTTGCTTCTCGACAAATTTATCGAGCGATTTGGTAATGGAGGCCATACCTTTTTGCAGCGGCGCCTCCGCCACTTCCATTAGCACGACGTCTAGGCCGGCTGCAGCGCAGGTCTGCGCGATGCCGTTGCCCATGAGTCCGGCGCCACAGACGCCTACTTTACGAATATCAGCCACCAAAAATCTCCCAGGACCAGATTATAAAAGTAAGAAATGCCCAGGGAAGCGGGTCCCTACAAAGGCGGGGAGAGCTATACTGCATCCAGGTGCGGCCCCCTTTATAAAAGTGTCGTGCTACCATTGTCGAAGTCTATATGAAAAGCACCGTGCCCTAAGCACGGACGCCAACCAAACAGGAGAGTAAAAACGTGCGCACCGCATACCACGAAGCGCTTGAAGCAACGCGGCTGGACGTCGTCCGGCTAGGCTCGCTCGCGGGCGACGCGATTCGCGTTGGCGTTGAGGCCCTTGAGGGCAGAGATGCTTCAGCCGGTGCACGGGTAGTCGCTGGTGACGATGTGGTCGATGACCTGCGCAGAAAAATTGAAGCATCGTGCATCGAACTGATCTGGAAGCAGCAGCCGGTCGCCGGCGAACTGCGCGCCATTGCGGCGATGCTTGAAATTGCTACCGATCTTGAGCGCATCGGCGATTACGCGGTGGATATAGCAAAAAATGCAATTAAGCTTGCCGATCATCCGCTGCGGCCCGCGCGCGTTGAAATCGATCGGATTGCCGGCACGGCTCATGCCATGCTACTCGATGCTATGCGCGCGTACATGGAACAGGATGCGCCCCTTGCTGCGCGCGTCATCGAGAGCGACGATGAAGTTGATAAATTGTACAAACGTGGCGTAAAAGCGTTGCAAGAAGAAATGCAGGCCGACCCGGCGCTCGTGCGCGCCGGTACGCGCATGTTGTTCGTGCTGGCTGCGCTCGAGCGCGTGGGCGATCGCGCGCAGAATATCGCTTGGCACACGAAAGCGATGATCGGCGTCGCTTGAACCCGCCGCTAGATCGAGCCGCCTTTGATGTAACCAATCACTTCAATTATCTCAATCATGCCGCCGTCGGTGTGTTGCCTGTGAGCACTCGTGACGCTCTAACGAAGTTTGTGTCCGATCATGCGAGCGGCGGCGTGCTCGGCACGTACCGATACGAAGATAAGTTGCCCGGCTATCGCGAAGCGGTCGGATCGTTCATCGGCGCATCGGGCAAAGAGATCGCGCTCTTGAGAAACACGGGCGACGGAGCAAACGTTTTAGCCGCCGGCTTGACTTGGGAAGCCGGCGATGAAATTCTCACCAACGACAATGAATTTCCATCGAACGCGTATCCGTGGCTGGCGGCGCGGCATTTCGGCGCGTCCGTGCGCCTGTTGGATACAAGCCGCGAACGCATGACCCCCGACGTGTTGCGCGCGCAGATGACCGACCGCACTCGCGTGGTGTCGGTGTCATGGGTTGGATTTAATGATGGCTACCGGCACGATCTCGCGGGGCTTGCCGAAGTTGCGCACGAGCGCAACGCGCTGTTTTGCGTGGATGCCATCCAAGGCTTGGGAGCTTTTCCGCTCGATGTTCGCGCTTGTAATATCGATGCGGCCTATGGCGGCGGAGCAAAATGGCTCATGGCCCTGCAAGGCGTGAGTTTTTTATATGTGCGTGAATCGCTCATCAATCAATTGCGCGTGGCTTCTCCGGGGTGGCGGTCGGTTGGCGATATTTGGGATTTTCTGAACTACGAACAACACCTCATGGACAACGCAAGCCGCTTTGAGGGCGGCACGCCAAATATCGTGGGGGCACTTTCGTTGAGCGAATCGATTGCGGTCCTTAAAACTGCCGGGCCCGCTATCGGCACACATGTGCTGTCTCTAACCGACCATTTGTGCGCGGGGCTCGCTTCGCTGGGGGCGCGGATCTCCTCCGTGCGCGAACCCGGTATCTCTTCGGGTATTGTTACCTTTCGCATTCCAGGGTGCGACTCGGTACAACTCGGCAAAGCCTTACAGAAGGAACGGATCGTCACCACGTATCGTTCAAACGGTATCCGCGTCGCGCCTCACGGATACACAACCGTACAAGAAATCGACCATCTGCTCGAAGTGACCGCGCAAGCGGCGCCCGCACTTACTTCGGTCTAACGAAAGGGTATCGTGCTCCCGCTACTTTTCACCATCGCCGCAGCGACCTCGTCGCCAACCGTGCCGCCGCCAGGTGTGTATCGGTACGAGGCGTTCGTCTCCGGCAAGAGTGCTGGGAAGGCCGCGCTAACGGTGAGCGTGGTTGGGACCGGAATCAAACTCGAAGAGCGCAGTGATGCACGCACGCCGACCGGGACGTCGTCCGCGACAAGCATGACGCAACTGGACGCGACGCTGCTTCCGATCGCGTATCACGCGAGCTACACCGTGCTGGATCAAAAAATGGATGCTGCCGTAAGCTTCCTTGACCGAACGGCAACCGTTACGGCCGGTACGGACACCCGGTCCTTTCCGCTGGGCGGAAGCAGCAAACTGTTTGTGATTCTCGACAGCTCGCTGGTTTCAGGGTTCTTCATCCTGCCAGCGCAGATAAAAGCCTTAGCAGGCGCCGACGCGACCGTGCTGACCCCCGGCTCCGGTGGGTCCGGTTTCTTGACGGTCATCGGCGGCGACAGCCCGTCTCGCCCCGCAAATGTGCCCGCCGATGATGTTAGCATTTCGTTCGCTGGTGATGCGCCATTCATCGAATGGTACGATCCGAAAACGATGCTCGTCGATGAAGTGCTCGCACCGGGTCAGAGTTTGATTCTACAGCGCCACCGATATTAGATTAGTTGCCGTCATCACGCAGGATGCACGAGGCCATGACCGCATCCGTCATGCCGTGAATCAGGCGCTTATCGGCTGGCGCGACCGTAGCGAGAATGCCGCCCAGTTTCATTTCATCGGCGACCACGAAAAAATATGGGCACAAGCGGACACGCCCATCAAATGTTTTAATCTCGTCGTTGCCCATATCGTAATAAGATTGGCGCACACGTTTGCCTTTGTAAAAGCGTTGCAGGATGCGCGGCGTTTTTTCATACTGCGCCAGGGCCTCAGTGAGGGTCGCGGTCCAATCTTCCTTGGTCAGGTCGTTGGCAACCCGCACCCCTTTGGATCCCCATGCGAGTTCGGAGAAGCCCGAGGGTTTCACAACAAAGTCTCGCTCGCTTTTTCCGAGCGTCGCCAAACGCATCCAATCACTAATCGGCTCCCCGCCAACGATCAGGTCCGCGATAACGCCTTGCGGCGGCATGGGGCGCGGATCGATCACCCACGTTTCAGGGAAGAGTAACTTCAATCGTTTGTAGACATCAAGTTTTAGTTCGCTCTTCCAAATCGTTGCGAGGCCGGGGTGATGGAGCAGCGCAAAGGCAAGCTTTTCTTCGAGTTGCGCTTTCGGGGGCGGCGTCATTTTCACACGGCTGTGGCGCGCGGCGTACAGAAAAAGTTCTTGCTTTGGAATGTTCATCAGATCGAAGAGTTCAAAATTCCGGTAGAGCGCGTCAATTTTCTCTTCGCGCCCGTCCGGAAGACGAATGAACAGTGCTTCCTCGGTAAACAAAATATCTTGCGGTGCGCACACAAAGGCGGACAGGAGATTTTGCGCACGCAAGTACTCCGCCATCCACGTCAGTTCAGCGCGATAATCTTTCGATTCTTCGGAGACAACGATCGCAACGGTGGGCTGATCCTTGCCCGTTACCGATTTCATCATGGCAGCATACTGTTGCGGAATTCCAAACGAACCGCCGATGCTTTCCATGCCGAGTTTGCAATAGGCCTCGGACATGCCGCCGACAAAGCCCATTCCGCCGGGAACGCTGTCAAGTTCAGATGAGATGAAACCGTCGTCGGTGAGAATTAGATCCGGACGAATTACGCCGGGAAGATCGCTGCGAAACCGGTTTTGCCGCGAGAGGCGAACGATGTGCTCGGGTTTGCCCTGGTCTAAATATTCGGCAATAAAGCTCGGCGCCGTGCCGCGCGCGCTACGGTTATACAGAGTATTTAGCGCCTTGTAAAAGGCCAGAAGATCGTTCCCGATAGTGACGATGCGTTCGAGCGTTGCCGGTGCCAATGCAAACGGCTCGGGAGAGACGCGCCACGCAACCTTTGCTTGATCCCCCTCAGCGACTCGGAAGAGTCCCGGGGAGATGTTCTCATAAAGGAAGCGCGCTTGCTCGCGAGCCGTTAAATTCGGTTGAAAAGCCGTACAGGACATTAAAAACCCCTACCCAGAGGGCGACAGCCGTCCCCGGGTATTTTAGAAGAGTTGTAAGCGATATATCTGCGACGCAGCATGAGGGCTAAGAATACCGGGATTCAACAAAAAGTTGCAATGAGCGGAAGGATCATACGGCTACGATATCTCGCTCAGCTGGCAAACTGTCCTGCCGCCGGTACGTCGCCTTCGGACCACAAACGAACAACCGCCTGCGCAGTGCGTGAAAGGCTCGTGGCGAGGAGCGGGACGACGAGTTGGGGCTCGACGCTGCACGGCCGCAGCGCGAGCGACGCCTCGCGTCCGCCACCGGTAATATGCAGCAGGATGTTCGCGTGCCGGTCGATCCGGCCATCGGAAAGCGCGTTCTGCAAGCCGGCAAGCGCGACCGCCGCGGCGGGTTCAATGTCGACGCCTTCGAGGTCGGTGAACAGCGTCGAACTGCGGCGAGCCTGCTCGTTTGTAGCCGATGCGGTGTCGCCATCGCTTTCGGAGAGAATGGAGTAGAGGCCCCCCGGCAGCGCATACGGTGGGACACGCATTCCAAGCACTTTGGCGGCAAGGGTTTGCTCAGCGGCGCGGTGAGAGACGGGATCTTCTTGTCCGAGCAATATCGGGCTGCGTTGTTGCCATGAAGCATGCACGGGCGCCGATGGCTCGTTTTGTACCAAGAGTAGCTTGGGCAGTCTTTGCCCGAACATTCCGGTAGCGAGTAGTCGTAGTGCTGCCTCGTGCGCCGCAATTGCACCGCCGCCACTCCCGACGGCCTGCACGTAATGGTCCGGTAGCCGCCCGAGCGTTTCAACCGCAGCCAACATGGTCGTTCCGATGCCGTCTCGACGTGCAACGTTTGACGCGCCGCCCTCAAAGAAAAATCCCGGATGCGCAGCGACGCGACGCGCAAAAAAGATCGCGTCGTCATAGGTGCCGTCTGCGACGGCAATAAACTTGATGCATTTGTGTGGCGGGTTTACGAAGCGGAGGGCGCCGATCGCACGTTGTGGGACGACGATAACGGCCGGGATTTGCGCGAGCGAACACGCGGCGGCTAGCGACGTTGCGGTATTGCCGGCTGAGGCAGCAACAAGAACCGTACCATCGCGCGGAAAGCGCGCGACGACGGCGGCAGCCTCTAATTCTTTGAAGGTGGCGTGCTCGAGGTGCGCGCCCCGGTCAGGCCAAAAACCGTTGAAAGCGAGCCAGAGGTTCGGAGTACCTAACGCTCGATTGAGTGCGTCGCTTTGAAACGTCGCGGTACGCGCCGTGCTGGGGATTCGATTACGCGCCGGCAACCAGTGGGCGTATCGTGAGATGCCTGAAGATTCTTGAGGCAGAAAAGACGTTTCTTCATACACGCTTCGCAGTAAGCTGGGCGCATGCGATGAAGCGCACGTAAACCGAAATCCATCGTCTTCATGATCGCGGGCACAGGCGGTGCATCGCAGAACGTGCTTGCTCATCTGATTTAGAATCGGCGAGCGGGGCGGGATTGTAAGCTCCCAGGCGGCGGTTTACCCCTACTTAATGGATATTGCGCCTGGGGTGAGCATGGCTGCTTCGATGTGGACCGTCCCGGCATGCATGACGAGCGTGAGATGGAGCGTTCCGCTCAGGCCAACTTGGGAGAGCGAAACATCTTCTATGACGCGCGAGGGATCATCGCCAGGTATAAAAGCAAGCGGAGAGGTTTGATGAAAAGACCCGTGCGCGGATGTGTACGTTTCGGCTACCCGAACCGTACCTTCTGCGTTGCTCTCGGGATGGGCGCTCCCTTGAACGCAGTAGCTGACCGTGACCGGAGTGCCTTTGATGTTGAGCACTTCGCGCGTGCAGCGGCCCTCTTGGGCGATGGCGGCTGGGGCGAGCAGCGCGAGAAGAGCCGCCGTGAGGGCAATTTGCTTCATGAGGAGAACTCCACACTCGGTTAACGTGAGTACTATAGAGAATGTTGCACAGGGCAGCCTGCTTGTCCGTCCATTGGAACGAACGGACATTTCGCAGATGCAGAAGTGGCAGCGCCACACCGACCCCCTGTTTACTCCGTACAACGTTCCGGTTCTAACCCCAGAGCGAGAAGAGACGTTTTGGCAGTACTGGGCGAGCCGGCCCGCGACGATCTCGCTTGGTGGCTTTTTGGGGGACCGTTTTATCGCGCATATGCTGCTGCGGGATTACGATCCGCAGGCCGGGACGGCGGATCTGGGTATCTCCCTCGATCCAGCTTACTTGGGCCAGGGGTTGGGGACCGTGCTCCTTCGGCTCATGCGCAAGCTCGCTCGAGAAACCTACGGGATTGAGGAAATCACCCTTGAGGTGGCCGGCTACAACGAGCGGGCGATGCGCGCCTATCGTGCTGCTGGCTTTGTTGAGACTGGGCGCCGCTGGATGAGCTGGGACACGCCCATCGATTTTCGAGCGCTACTAGCAATGCCCGAGCATCGTGGGTTAGGAGAATTTGTGCGGGTTGACAATGGGTATATGATCGTGCTGGTGCGGATGAGCGCCACGAGCCGGACTCCGGCAGAAAATTTATAAAGAACCTTTATGATCGACCTTATTGCATTAGACCTGGACGGCACCTTACTTAATTCGCGCGAAGAAGTCTCGCCCCGCAATCGTGCTGCGATTCGCGCCGCGCTTGAGGCTGGTGTTCGCATCGTGTTAGTAACGGGTCGCGGCGTCGATACGCCGATTCGAATCTCGCGCGAATTGAATTTGAACCTTCCGGTTATTTGCTGCCACGGTGCGCTTACCAAGGATTTTGGTGCGAACCGCACGCTGGGGCACATTCCGGTGCCGATTCAATACGCCAAGCCGATGATTGAATATGCCGAACATCATGAACTTTCGCTCGCGATCTATTCCGAAGAAATGTTCTACCGTTTGCAAGGCAGCAAGCTGTTTATGACCGACATGACCGGCCCCGCGTGGCGAGAGGTCAACAGCTTCAGCGAAGTACTGCATACAGCGCCGACATTTATTCGATTCCTCGGACAGCACGCTGTGGATGCAATGCGAGCGGAGTTTGGCGATTACCCGCTGCACTTTAAATTCGAGCATTGGAATGATTTTGTCGAATGCGCCGTGACGAGCCGCGATGCAGGCAAACAGCAAGCGCTCGCGCGTTTGTGTGCCGATTTTCAAATCATAGCGCAGAGCGTTTTAGCAATTGGTGATTCGCGCAATGATTTGCCGATGTTGCGCTGGGCCGGAATCGGCGTTGCAATGGGTAACTCGCTTCCTGAAGTGCGCGAGGCCGTGTCCTACGTGACGGGGACCCACGATGAAGACGGGGTGGCGGCTGCCATCGAGCGGTTTGTGCTCTCTAAGCCTCGGCGCATGGAGAAGAAGCCTGCGTAAGGCCCTTGCAGAAGCAGCCTGACATGATCGAGGGTTCACCGTCTCCAGAGTACGATGCCGAATTGCGTGACATTTTGACGCGGCGCGATTGGGAAGCCTTGCGCGAGTTTACTCGCAAGCAGAATCAAGTTCCCGACGACATCTATCAGAAGGATCAGCACTTCTGGGAAGTGTTGCTGCATAAGCTGACGTGCAGTCGCATCGATACGCTGGGTTTGCACGAGCAGTCGCGAGCCTGGCTCGACAAACACGGCTATACGACGGACCTGGGCGGCTACTAGCATGGAAGCACCCAGCACCATCGCGGTCCGGATTCTGGCTTTTGCCAGAGTGCGCGAATTGATCGGCATGACCGACTACGAAGTCGATTTGCCGGTGGGTGCGAGCATCCAGGAACTCTTTGAGATGCTGGTCTCACAGACGCCTGACCTGGCTCAATTTCGTGCTTCAATCCGCTTTGCGCGTAATGGAGAGATCGTCGATGCTGGTACGGAGCTAACGCGCGGCGATGAGATCGCCCTCTTGCCGCCAGTGGGCGGCGGATAATGTATGAAATCGTCGATGTGCCGATCGACTCCCAACGCTTGGTACAGCGGGTCAGCGCACAAGATTGCGGGGCGGTGGTGCTTTTTCTCGGCGTCGTTCGCGCGAGTTCGGATGACGACCGGCCCGTTACCGGACTGAGCTATGAAGCCTACGGGGCGCTCGCGATTACCGAAATGGAACGAATCGGAAAGCGGGTCCAGGAAAAGTTTGCGCCGGTTAGGATTGCCATGACGCACCGGACGGGTTCGCTAAACGTTGGCGAGCCCTCCGTCGCGGTCGCAGTTGCCACGCCGCATCGTGCGCAGGCATTTGCAGCTTGCGAGTACGCGATGAACGAATTAAAATCACGCGTGCCGATTTGGAAGAAAGAGCACTACGTGCACGGCGAATCGATCTGGCGCGAAAACTGCGCGCCCCATGAGGTCAAGAACTGAGCGTCGAGTTATTGCGCGTACCGGCGGTGCGAACGTCGATCGCGGTGCTGGCATACCAGGCGCGCCGCCCGCGTGGCGTATCCCTCGTCGCGGGACACGGGTATTCAAGTTCAAAGCATAACCTGGATTTCTTATGCGGTTTTTTGGCTAGTCACGGATTTGACGTCTTCAGCCTCGATTTTCCTGGACATAAATTAGGCGCCAGTGGAGGCAGTTTGGATGCCTCCACTGATCTCGTCGAAGCGATGCAGGCCGTTGCGCAATTTGCTCGCACGCAACAGGACGCCCCAGTGTATGCGATGGGTCACAGCATGGGAGCCATGACCGCACTACGCGTCGCCGCAACTGACTCGCTTATTGCCGGCGTTATTGCCATTGCGACCGGGTACGGAAGACCCAGCGCGCTCACCGCGCTAGCGGGCAAAGCGTCGACGGATTTCCGATCGTCTTATGTTGACGGGCTGTCGCTACCGGAACTTCTTGAGGATTCAGATCGATCGCTCGATGCCGCGCTGCCTGCGCTTGCCGGGCGTCCCAAGCTCTTCATCGCCGCGCAAGCGGACATGATGGTCAACCTGGCGAGCGTTCGGGAATTGTACGATCGGGCGCCGGAACCCAAATCGCTTGAAATCATCCAGAGCGACCATACCTACGCGGCAGAGAATTCGCGCAGTGCCGTGCTGCAGTGGCTCAATGCGCTACATCCGCGGACGTAGCTCGGCTCGCGCGTGCAGTGGATCATCCCACGACGCAGAACCCGGTAGGTATGAAGGTTGTTGAGACTGGTCTCGCCGGCGTTAAACTAATAACGCCGGATGTCTTTAAGGATGAGCGAGGGTTCTTCAAAGAAACCTTTTCGCTCGAGCGATACGCACAGGCCGGCATAACGTCCCCCTTCGTTCAAGACAATGTCTCCGTCTCGATGCAAGGCGTCCTACGCGGCATGCACTACGATCCACGGATGGCTAAACTCGTGCAGGTGCTCTTTGGACGCGTGTTCGATGTTGTCGTCGACATGCGCGAGGGCTCGGCCACCTACAAGCAATGGGACGGATTCGAACTCACCGCTGATAACCACTACCAAGTGTATGTGCCGCCGGGCGTGGCCCATGGTTTTCTTACGTTGAGCGATCGGGCGGTCCTTATGTATAAGCAAACAGCGTTGTACGATCCTAAATCCGAAAAAGCGATCAGCTGGCGCGACCCGTCAATCAATATTGAATGGCCGCTCGTGAATGGAAATCAGCCGCTGCTCTCGCCCAAAGACGCCGCATTGTAATGTTTGGGCGGCACGGGTGGAAGTAAAGCGCTTCGGTCCGGATGGCCCCCTGCTGCCCATCATCGGACAAGGCACGTGGGATATTCCCGAACACGGTGCGCGTTTGGATGAAGCACGACATGCCCTCCGCCGAGGAATCGAATTGGGAATGACCCACATCGACACGGCCGAGATGTATGGAAGCGGGCGTGCAGAGGAGATTGTCGGCGAGGTCATCAGCGGATGTCAACGCGATACGCTCTTTCTAACAACCAAAGTCTTGCCGAGCAACGCTTCGTTCAAGGGAACCATCGCCGCCTGTGAACGGAGTCTGCGGCGTCTGAAAACCGAATACCTCGACTTATTTTTGCTCCATTGGAGAAGCTCGTACCCGATCGAGGAGACGATGGCGGGTCTCGAACAGCTTGTCACCGATGGCAAAGTGCGCGCGCTTGGGGTTAGCAATTTTGACGTCGAAGATCTACGGGAAGCGCAGTCCGCCCTGCGCACGCATCGCATCGCATGCAATCAAGTGCTCTATCACCTGAGTGAGCGCGGTATTGAAGCACACTTGCTTCCGTTCTGCAAAACGCAGGGTATCCCAATCGTCGGCTACACTCCATTTGGCCGTTCGCGACATCCCGGCGAGCATATGCGCCCAGGAGCACCCATCTTTGCGATTGCGCAAAAATATGGGAAATCTCCTCACCAGGTCATTCTGCGTTTTTTAACGCGAGATTCAAATGTGTTTACGATTCCTAAGGCGTCACGCGTTTCCCACGTCGAGGAAAACGCCGGTGGTTGCGGCTGGGAGCTGGAGCAGACGGATGTGATGGCCATTGATGCACTCTTTCCAGTGCGAGCGAATGGTCCACTCGCTACGCTCTAGGGTGATTGCCCGCGCGCAGACACTCGGTGCAATTGCGGTGCGGTTCACGCGTGCAGACGCCGATGCTGCAACGCGCGAGCGCCTGGCGCAGTCTTATGCGCGCGGAGATCTCGCGACCTGGAGTTACGATCAGGAATATGCTGCGACGGCTTGTACTCCCGAGCGGTTGCTCTCCGGGGCTCGCAGCGTTATTTGCGTTGCCGTTCCGTACGCGACAGCGTCACCGCCATATCTGCCGCTCAGTGGGCGTGTCTCAAACTATGCTTGGTCGGCGGATTACCACCAGCGCATGCGCGTCTTACTAGCCGACCTTGCCAGTGTCATCGAAGCAGATGCTGGGGCTGGCACGACGGCCATTGCCTGCGATACCGCGCCGCTTGCGGAGCGCGCGTTTGCCGCTCGGGCGGGACTGGGGTGGATTGGGAAGCATACGAATTTGATCAATCCGGACTTGGGATCGTTTATCTTCCTTGGTGAGATCGTTACACGCGTGGACTTTGAGGAAGACCAAGCGCTCAAGAAGACGTGCGGATCCTGTACGCGCTGCGTTGATGCGTGTCCCACTGGTGCCTTGCGCGGCGACTACACGATCGATGCTACCCGTTGCATCGCGGACCTGACGCAGCGGACTGACTCGATTCCGCGTGATCTGCGAGCCATGATTGGCGACTGGATTTGGGGCTGCGATATTTGCCAGCTCGTCTGCCCGCCGACGATGCTTGCACGGCCTCCGGTCGATCGTGCGAACGCACCCACCGATCCTGATTTAGCGAGCCCGTCGCTGCAGCGATTGCTGCGCTTACGAAGCAGTGAGTTCAAGCGGACGTACCGGCGCTCGGCAATGG
>JALYIF010000244.1 GCA_030775925.1 Vulcanimicrobiota bacterium
CGTTACAGCAGGCCTCGCAATCTACGACACAATGCGGTACATCAAGCCCGACGTCGCGACCATCTGCGCCGGCATGGCAGCCTCTATGGGATCGATCCTTTTAACGGGCGGATCCCCCGGGAAGCGCTTTGCGCTGCCGCTGGCCAAGATTCTGATCCATCAGCCGTGGGTCCAGCAGGTCGGCGGGCAGGCCACCGACATCGAGATCCACGCCCGGGACCTCATCGCGACCCGCCGCATGCTGGCCGGCATCTATGAAGAGACGACCAAGAAGCCGATCGAGCAGATTCTTAAGGATATCGAGCGGGATTTCTACATGACCGCCCAAGAAGCGGCCGAATACGGTATTATAGATAGTGTGATCCGCAAGGACACACGGGCGGCCGCCGCGCCGACGTCCACGTAAACGCGCACTTTAGGGCAGGGGCTACATGTTTCGGTTTGGTGATGAGAAGGGTCAGCTAAAGTGCAGCTTCTGCGGCAAGTCGCAGGAGCAAGTGCGCAAGTTGATCGCAGGCCCCGGCGTCTACATTTGCGATGAGTGTATCGAGCTCTGCAACGAGATTATCGAAGAAGAGCTCTACAAGAACGTCGATGAGAATCTGCGCCTCCGCAACATTCCCAAGCCAAAAGAGATCAACCACATTCTCAATCAGTATGTGATCGGTCAGGAGCGCGCAAAAAAATCGCTGGCGGTTGCCGTGTACAATCACTACAAACGTGTGAATATGGGCACCTCGGCCGACGATGTCGAGTTGCAGAAATCCAACATTTTGCTTGTTGGCCCGACGGGTTCGGGTAAAACGTATCTCGCCCAAACACTCGCAAAAATTCTTGATGTGCCGCTGGCAATGGCCGATGCGACCTCACTGACCGAAGCCGGCTACGTCGGTGAAGACGTCGAGAACATTCTTCTCAAACTTATTCAGGCCGCTGACTACGATGTAAAGCGCGCCGAGAAGGGCATCGTCTATATCGACGAGATCGTCAAGATCGCTCGCAAGAGCGAAAACCCTTCGATCACGCGCGATGTTTCAGGCGAAGGCGTCCAGCAAGCGCTTCTGAAGATTCTGGAAGGTACCACTGCCAACGTTCCTCCGCAGGGCGGCCGCAAGCACCCGCATCAGGAATTCATTCAGATCGACACGACCAACGTGTTGTTTATCTGCGGCGGCGCCTTTGACGGGCTGGACCGCATTATCGAGGGTCGCGTAGCGAGCAACTCTCTGGGATTCCGCTCGCAGCCTGAAAGCAAAAAAGACCAGAAGGTCGGCAAACTGCTCGAACAGCTCATGCCCGAAGATTTGCTCAAGTTCGGCCTCATTCCCGAATTTATCGGCCGTCTGCCGATTGTGGTCACGCTGGATGCGCTCGATGAGTTAGCATTACGGCGCATCTTGGTCGAGCCGCGTAATGCCCTCGTCCGCCAATTCCAAAAGATCATGGGAATGGATGGGGTTGAACTTACGTTCACCAAAGAGGCGCTCATCGCGATTGCGATCAAGGCCCAGGGCCGTAAGACCGGCGCGCGCGGTTTGCGTTCAATTTTAGAAGAAGTGATGCTGGACGTCATGTACGACTTGCCATCGCTTACCGGTGTGAAGAAATGTATCGTCAACAAAGAAGTCATCGACAAGAAAGAGCAGCCGACGCTCATTTACAACGATCGTCAAAAGGACATGCCGGCATAGCCAGGATATTCGCGGCTTTCCTCGCGGCGCTCGTCTTTGGGACGGGCGTTGCTTTTGCCCGGCCCGTACCGGCCGGAAGCGGCTCGATGATGTTTGGAGACGTACCGGTACAACCGGGCATCTTGCCGGACTATCAGCCCCATCCGTTCGCCCTGCACGGCAATCCAAATGTGAAGCCCCAAGTTTTTAATTTCGGCACCTATGCAGATAACGTGTCGGTGCTAGCTTGGTATCGTGTCCATCTGCCGCAGCATGGCTGGCACATCGATCAAACCCGCATCAACTACCCAACACGCGGCAGCAACGCAATTATTGCTACGCGCACGGGTGAGGGCCTCACAGTAGTTGTTCAAGGCAACCGCTGGGGCAGCCGCATCAGCATCATTAAACTCACCGACTAGCAACCTGCTGGAGGCGAGGGTGTCAGCACTGCCACGCTGAACGCCATCGGACCGTGACCGTTTCCAATCTTAGTAAGGCCTACGAGCCGCAGGCTGTCGAGCAGCGGCATTACGCTGCCTGGGAGCAGGCGGGTTTCTTCCATGAAGAGCCCGACCCAGCTCGGCCGCCATATATTATTTGCATGCCGCCGCCCAATGTTACGGCGCGCGCGCATATCGGACACGGGTCCACCTATATACCGATGGACATTCTGGTCCGTTACCACCGCATGATGGGTGAGAATGCGGACTGGCTGCCGGGCACCGATCATGCCGCCATTGCAACCGAAACGGTGCTTGTGCGCCAACTTGCTGCAGAAGGCAAATCGCGCGAATCCCTCGGGCGCGAGCAATACATGGAGCGCGCGTGGAGGTGGTCGCGTGAAACCGGCGGCACGATTAACGACCAATTCCGGCGCCTCGGATTTGGCCCCGATTGGGATCGCAGCCGCTTTACGATGGACGATTCCATGTCGGCCGCCGTCACCCGGGTGTTTGTCGAGTTGTACCGCGAGGGATTGATTTATCGCGGCACGCGTCTCATTAATTGGGATCCTAAATCAAAATCGACGATCTCCGATGCCGAGATCGATCACGAAGAACGACCTGCATTTTTGTGGCGCGTGCGTTATCCGTTTTCGAAAGACGCGAGCGACGGCATCGAGATCGCAACCACCCGCCCGGAAACGATGCTTGCCGATGTCGCGATTGCCGTGCACCCCGAGGACACACGGTATACGGCGTTGATCGGGAAGACTGTTTTGGTTCCCCCGCTCATGCAACGCGCCATCCCGATTATTGCCGATTCCGTGGTGGATCCAGAGTTTGGAACCGGAGCCGTTAAGGTCACGCCCGCCCACGATGCGACCGATTACGATATTGGCACGCGCCACGCGCTCGCGACTCCATCCGTCATCGATACCGACGGCAACATCACTGGTAATGACTTGGACGTTGGTCGCTTTCTTGGGCTGGAAAGCCTTAACGCCCGCGAAGAGATCGTCAAAGATATCGCAGCGCTTGGCTTGCTGATTGAGAAACAGCCTTACACGCATAGCGTCGCAATCAGCGAACGGTCGGGTGCCATCGTAGAGCCCTTGCTTTCGCTGCAGTGGTTCATTGATATGAAGCCCCTCGCGAAGCCCGCACTCAATGCGCTGCATGATGGCCGCTTACGATTTGTCCCCGAGCGATACGGACGCACCTATGAACAGTGGCTGGAAAATATTCGCGATTGGAATATATCGCGACAAGTGTGGTGGGGACACCAGCTTCCAGTTTGGTATACCCCCAACGACGACGTTATTGTTGCGCATACCGAAGAAGAAGCAAAGCAACAAGCGCGCGAGAAATTCGGAAGCGATATGTTGCGCCGCGATTCGGACACCCTCGATACGTGGTTTTCCAGCGGATTGTGGCCGTTTTCGATTCTCGGGTGGCCGCAAAAGACGCCGGAACTCGCACATTGGTAC
>JALYIF010000245.1 GCA_030775925.1 Vulcanimicrobiota bacterium
GCCCGCCATAATAAACGAAACCGTAAGCGAGGGCCCGGCGTACTTTGCAGCCGCCACCCCCGTGAGGACGAAAATGCCGGTTCCTATGATCGCGCCGATGCCCATGGCCATCAGGGAGCCGGCACCAAGGGTCTTCTTTAGACTGTTGGGTTTGTCGTCTCCGCTCTCGGCCAATATCCGTTCGAGCGGTTTTACTCGTTGCATCAACATATAAAGGCCGACAATAGTGCAAGGAACGCGCCGACCCCTGGTTTCGAGGCGACATTTCTCGGAATCGCTCGCTTGAGAGCCAATCTTAGGGCACTCAGTCTGGGGAGGCCCGAACCCCGAGCATCCGAGCCTTCCCTTGATGACGTTTGCAAACACCCTCCTCAGTGTATAAGGAAGGGTGCGCCAAGCCATCGTCACCTTTGACCGGCAAACTCAGAAGATTCTCCACGCTAACGAAGCTGCGTGTGAGCTACTGAGTTCTACGGTGGCTTCGCTACGCGAGCAACCGATCGAACACGTCATCCCGGATGCGGCGCGCATTGAATTCACTCCGCGGCCTACGGTCGCGCGTACCGGCGCGGGCTCCGAAATTCCGATTTATGCGCACACGGATCGCCTAGCCAATGTGGATACCGGGCTACCGGATCTTGCAACGGTACATTTCTGGCCGCCCCATCCATCTCTCGGCAGCCTGAGCGAAGAGCGCTATACCCGCCTGGAAACGCTCTGGCAGCTCGTGCTCGAACCCGGCAGAACCAATAATGAACTCGCCGATGCCATTTTACATGAAGCCACTGCTGCTCTTGGAATGGAATTCGGGTTGCTCGGCTTTCTGGAAGGACGGGAAGTCGTCGTTCATCACGTTCTGGGAGATGGAAGTGTTGCGCCCGGCAATCGCTTGGCTCTCGAAGACCCGCTCGCTCACTTCGCGGTGCCGCAGCACGGGCCGATTGAGTTCCTTGATTTGCAGCAAGAGCCGGAGGCTCGCGCTTCCTCGATGGTGCGGCAATTGAATGTGCGCTCCATGGTAGCCCTTAATTTCCATGCCCGCGCGCAGCTGTGGCTGCTCACCCTCTCGGCGCGTCAATCCCGTTCGCAGCGCCTGCGGCCCGAGGAGATGGCGTACCTGCGCCTCTTAAAGGACGTATTTCGCCAGCTGCTCGAACGCGCCCATGAAGAAGAACAGATCTCTCATTTAGCGTTTTATGATCCCTTGACGGACTTGCCAAACCGCGCTGCGACCGTCAATCGCATGAGTGAAGTGCTTTCCTCCGCCCGGCGCAACGGTGAAAGGGCAGCTCTGTTTTTCGTGGATATCGATGGATTCAAGCAAATCAACGATGTCTACGGGCACCCCGCGGGCGACGCGGTATTAATCGAGATTTCAAAACGAATGCGCGATACACTGCGTGAAAATGAATTTTTAGGTCGTATCGGCGGTGACGAATTCGCGATTTTATTTCCAAATTTTCAAAATGAGGCGCAGCTCGTAGAAGTCGCGGAGCGCCTTGTGAGCGCGATTGAAAAGCCGTATGCTAATCCTTTTCGCCTGGCCGAGATCTCCGCTAGCATCGGCATTGCGATTTTCCCAGATGACGCGTCGTCTCGAGAAGAGTTACTCTCGCATGCGGACGCAGCGATGTATCGAGCCAAATCGCAGGCTGAATCCCGCTATTGCTGGTACAATCGGCAACTTGCGCGAGAACTCGAGGTACGTCATGAAATGCAATCAGGGCTGCAAAAAGCTAGCCTTGAGCGGGAGTTCTTGTTGTGTTACCAGCCCATCGTCGATTCCGCCAGCGGCAAGCTCGTTGCGGTGGAGGCGTTGCTGCGCTGGCAGCATCCATCGCAAGGCCTGCTCTCGCCAAAGGCATTTATGGGCCTCGCGCAGGCGAATCGTCTTTCGACGCTGATCGATTCTTGGGTAATTGCAGCAGTTTTTTCGCAAGCCAAACGTTGGTCGACCGGTGCGCGCCAGCCAGTCGTGCACATCAATATCACCAACCCTACGTGGAGTATTCTGGATGCAATTCAACTCTGCGTGGACCAGCACGGTATCGATGCGTCGTTCTTGGCCATCGAAATTGCCGAAGGTTCGGTTGCTCGTGACTTTGAGCTGGCTGCATCGATGGCATCTGCATTACAAGATCGTGGTGTGCGGGTTGGTTTGGATGGATTTTGTTCGATCGGCATTCCGCTGAAACGCTTAGCGATGATGCCTTTTGACTTTGTGAAGTTGGACCGCGACCTCATGCGTGGTCTATTTCGCGACGAGACATCCACGAAAGCCTTGACGGCTACCATTGCGCTTGCAAAAACCTTCGATTGGAAAATCATCGCCGAAGGAGTGGAAACCGATCAGCAGCGTCGATGGATTGAGGGCAAGAACATTGACGCGATCCAGGGCTACGGGATTGGACATCCCATGACCGCAGTCGATTTCGGAAATTGGCTAGAACGTCACGGGCGTTGATCCGCCGGACATTTGCTCGCATCGCGCATGCAGTAAATCCAGATTATTTACATTGAAATAGTCTAAAAATTCAACGCGTTCACCGGTTGCCATATCTGGAATGAACGTTACCTTGATTTGGGCACGGAGCTCTTGTTTCATCGCGCCGGAGAAACGGCAAATTGTGGCCAGATCGATCGTACTAGAAGTTAAGCACAGCGGTCGATCCGCAGCACGCTGCCAGGTGTGCGGCCTCGCCACATCGAGCGCGAGGCGCATTAGCTCCTCATTCTTAAAGCAGAGGTGGATCGATCCCGTGACCGAGTGCAGCGGATACGTTTCTAGCACGAGTGTCCCTCCGTTTGATGATAACGAAAGGAGTGCCGGTTTGGTTCGCTAGCTCGCTTGGGCCGGTACGGGCTTGAGAGCTTCGCCGTGCACGATGTGGCCGCCGACCACGGTGGCAATGACGTTGTGGTTTTCGTCCCAAAATGAAAGATCGGCTCGCATGCCTTTGGCAATGGAACCCATGTCGCGTTGGAGTCCCAGGAGTTGCGCGGGCGCTTGTGTGGCCGCCGCGACCGCACGTTCGAATGGCAATTCGGTGTATTCCATGTAGTTGCGCACGGCTTGATCCATGCGCAGCGCGCTGCCGGCAATGGTGCCGTCTTCCGCGCGCACGAGCCCGCCTTCGATACGGTAGCCGGGCCCCGAAGGCGGCATATTGTCGGTCGCCAGAACGACGCGGTCGCCGAGCGTTCGATAGAGAATATCAACCATCGCCGGAGCCACGTGATGGCCGTCACAGATAACTTGCACCATGGTGCGCCGGTCTTGAATAAAGGCGGCCAGAATCGATGGATCGCGGTGGTCCAGTGGCGGCATCGCATTGAACGCGTGTGTGAGCGAGCGATAACCAAGACC
>JALYIF010000246.1 GCA_030775925.1 Vulcanimicrobiota bacterium
GATGTTAGGAGAACACGTGTACCAGAGGTTGCCGTCGGGCCCAGAAGTGATCGCGTTGCACCGTTGCCGATCTGGATTTGCGGGTAGTGTAAAATCCGTTTCGGATCCGGAGGTCGTGATCATCGCAACGGCCGTGCTTCCAATCGCCCAGAGGTTGCCATCACTGTGGCCAACGATGGCGTTCAGTGCGGGCGCCCCGGCCCGCTTGTACACTTGCGAGAATGCGCCCTGATCTAGCGCGAGCAGGTAGTTGTTGCTGGTCGTGAACCACATGCGGCCGTCGCGTCCCTTGGCCACCGACGTCGGGCCGACATTGACCATAGACCCGCCATCGTTATACTGCTGCGGATAAGTGACGATGCCCAATGCCGGGTCGATGCGTTGCACCGAAAAGTGGCCGGCGTCGGCGAAGTAGATTTTTCCATCGGCGCCCACGGCCACGGTTTGCACGCCCGTTGCAACACTGTCTGACGCGAACGCCGTTTCGGTTACCGATGTAACGGGCGTAAGGAAGCCGCTAGAAGTGGGAGTGGGGGTCGGCGTTGGCGAGGCCGTCGGGGTCGCGGTCGGAGTCGCGGTCGGGGAGGTGCTTGGGGTGGCGGTCGGCATTGCGCTCGCACTGGGCGATGGCGACGGCGACGGCGACGGCGACAGTGCGCCGCCGAGTTCATAATAGAACGCGAAGATGTAGGTCTTAGCGGCAAGCAGTTTCGGCGCGCTGGCGGTCGAGGTTAGCGTGGCGGAATTCGCGCCGAACGCGATGTCGAGCGTGTAGACCGGCTGCTGCGAAGACGCATCGAGGAACGCTTCGTGGATCGTCGAGCCGGCCGGAAGGAGCGAACTTGGAAAAGAAATCGTGAACGCCGGGAACGTCGTAAGTTGGATGTCCGCGCTCGGCACGAACGTTAAGTACATGAGCGGCACGCGCGTTGTTGCGCGCGTCTGACGGCCCATGCCAGCCAATGCAATTATGCCGCTGGGCGGCGTAGTCGAAGCGGTTACCGCGAGGGTCGCGCCAGTCGGCGTACCCGTGGCGGCAGCGATGCTGACGGTTGCCGTCGCGCCGCCGACGGTCGGCACCGTCTGTGCACCGGTCGAGATGCTTAACGTTCCGCTGCTACTTGCGGTCGGCGCGGTAGTCGGCAACGCCGTCGGGCCGTTTGTAGCCGCCCCGCAGGCAGTCAAAAAAACCGTAACTAGAACGGCGGTGAGTAGGCGCAAATGCAAGGTAGAGGCTCCTTTGAGCAGGCGAAGCGAGAGAAGTGTGGCCAGCGTAGCTCGCTATTCTCAACGAACTCTCAAATCCGGGGTCGGCCCGGCGCCCGCCGTAACGATATCTTTACATGTCCCGAAAGCGCAGGTTGGGACTGCGCTCGCGACGCAACTTCCGAGGCTGTGCCGCACGCTCTGCAGGTTCTTACTTTCGGCGAGTTTGAGCTCACCGGCCCGCGCGGCCCAATTGAAACGCCCGTCTCAGGCATAGCGCGCTGCCTTTTCGTCGAGCTCGCCAGATCTCGACGGGGGTTCAGTCGTGAGGAACTGGCCGCTAAATGGTGGCCCGATGCCGAACCGCAACGCGCTCGCGCGAGCCTATCGACGGCACTCTGGGCCGCGCGCTCGATGCTGCGAAGCGCCCTCGGAGAAGACCCGGTCGTCGCAAGCCGCGACCACATTAGTCTGGATCCCGCGCTCGAAATAGAACTGGATGTCGAGTGTTTTGAGGCGGCCATTTCTCAAGGCGACGACGCCGCTGCGGAGCGATGGTATGGCGGCTTGTATCTGCGCGGAATTGATGAGGACAGCGTCGTCGCGGAGCGCGAGCGGCTTTCGATGCTGTACGAAGCGGCAATTGCGCGTCTCCTCGCTAACGATCCCGATCCCGAACGCGCGCACCGCCTGGTCATTGCCGATCCTTACGCCGAGATTGCCTACCGCGTGCTCATCGACACAGCGCTTGCGAGCGGTTCCAGTTCCGGCGCACGTGCCTGGTTGCGGCGCGCACGCTCGGCCTTCGAAGAGCTCGGATCGGCCCCGCAGTTTTTTCTCGACGCTCCCTACAGCAAACTGCTCGAGCTCGATCGCGACGCTACGCGGCGCACGAATCTTTCTTCTGAAGTCACGTCATTCATCGGACGCGATGAAGAACTTCTTACGCTCGAGCACGCGCTAGACGATGCTCGCGTTGTCACGATTCTCGGTCCCGGCGGTGGCGGAAAAACGCGGCTTGCGCGAGAGATCGCAGCCCGCCGATTGGGTTCCCGCCATACATCGGTGTGGTTCGTCGAGCTCGCGCCGATTGAAGGCCCCGGAGCCGTTGAAGCGGCGATCTTTTCTACCCTCGGTTTAATCGAGGATGCTCGGCCTCGTGCCGAAATTATTAGGCAAGCGTTGGTAGACACCGATGCGCTCATCGTGTTCGATAATTGCGAACACGTCCTCGATGATGCGGCAGAACTCATTGCCCGCATTTGTCGCGATGCACCACTGCTCCATATTATTGCCACATCGCGCGAAGCACTCCGCGTCGAGGCAGAAACGATCGTACCCGTTGGCGGCTTACGGCCCAACGATGCGGTCGCGCTCTTCCTTGCGCGCGCGCGCAGCGCGGACCGGCGGCTGATCGTTGATGAGGCGAGCACTGCGCTTGCACGGCAAATTACCGACGCGCTTGATGGGCTTCCCCTCGCGATCGAACTTGCGGCAGCGCGCGTTCGCATTGACGGACTGGCAACGATCGCGCAAGATGCTCTGCAAACGGTGCGCGGCGCCGTTGGCCCGCGCGATCGCGAACGCAAGTCGCAAACGATCGCGGCCTCAATTGCCTGGAGCGTTGAACGGCTCGATGCGGCGGCGCGAACGTTATACGACCGGTTGGGCGCATTTGCGGGCGATTTCGATGCAAGAGATGCAGCCGCGGTTGATCTAGACGGATCGCGCGCGCTCGATCGCATTGTTGAGCGCTCGCTGGCAGCGCGGAGCGATCACTTCGCCGGATCGCTCCGCTTACTCTCACCCATTCGGGCGGACGCGCGCCGGCGGCTTGAAAGCGACCCATCGCGGGAAGCGGTGCTGGACGCGCATGCCGAAATCGTTCGAACGCGTGCGTTCGAATGGCTCAGTATTTCCGGCGCTGCCGCACGTTCTGCCGAGCTGCGTCTCGACGCTCTGGGCGCCGATCTTGAAGTCGCGCTCGAACGATTGTACAAGGCGGCCGATCCAAATCCGGCCATCGATCTCACCGTTAAATTTACCCGTCACTGGGCCACCCGCGGCTCGCGCGCTCTCGCGGAGCGTTGGCTAGATCGCGCCAGCGCGGTGGTGCGAGATGACCGCCGTCGCGGAGATATTTACTACGCGCTATCGCGATTCTCACAAGATCGCGTCGAAACCGCGGCGTGCGTGCGTCTTGGCAAACTCGCTCTCGAAAATTACGAACGGGCCGGTGATATTAGTGGACAAGCGCAGTCGTGGAACGTCATCGGCTGCGGCATCTTAAGAGAACTTCGATTTGAGGAAGCACGTGAGGCGCTAGAACGCAGTCTGGCATTGCAGCGAATCATCGGTGATGAACTCGGCGTCGGCGTCGCGCTAAGCAATCTTGCTAATGTGGCCGTCGATGCCGGCGATTTCAATTCGGCGGCAGTCGCCTATGCCGAATGCGAGCCGATCTTCGATCGATTCGCGACCATACAAGCGCGAATCATAACACGCAACAATATTGCGTACGTGCGCATGCTGCTTGGCGATCGCACCGGCTCCGCAGTGGCGACCCAGCGCGCGCTCGAGCTTGCGGAAGCGGGCGGCAATGAGGCATTGCTGGCCTTTGCACTGGCAAACGCCGCATGCCGTGCGGCCGCGATGAAGGACGACAAAGCCGCCCTCGACCTCGTGCGACGCGTCGGCCAGTTAGCCGACCCGCCTCCCATTTACGTTGGATACGCCTTAGTGGCCAGAGCCGTCGTGACCCATCGAATGGAGGACCACGTTGCGGCGCGCCGGTTTGCTTCCGCGGCACGGCTTATCGAGGAAAACCACGGCGCCTTCGAACCCAATGAGAAGCAGTTGCTTGCGCCAATTCCCGGCGCGGCGAGTGAGGCGGCCGACACCGATATTGCGAGCGCTCGCGCACTTGCGCGCAGCCATTGAGACTTCGTTGAGAGACAGCGGCGAGACTAGGCGCAACCCACAACAAGACGAAAGGCCATAAAAGAAAAAGAAGCCCGTGTACTGTGGGCTTCTTTTTCATGCCAACAAAAGCGCTACATCGAACGATGCTTCGCTTAACTTATGGTGCTAAGACGATTTGGTCGATGGCGCCGAAGCCGGTGTTGGGACCGCCAATCGTGCGTATTGGCGCAACGTTGCCATTGGCACCGGGCGCAAAGACATTGACAACATTATTGGTGTCATCGGCAACGTACAGATTGTTGCTGGAATCGACCGCGAGGCCGGCAGGGTAAGTGATGGTGGTGGCTACACCGCCGATCGTTCGAATCGGCGCGACATTGCCGTTTGCGCCTGGCGCATACACCGTCACCGTTTTGGCGTAACCGTTGCTCACGTATAAGTTGCCCGCGCCATCCAGCGCGCAGAACACCGCACCATTCATGCCTGTATTACTACCGGTGATCGTACGAATCGGCACAGCGTTTCCGTTGGCGCCCGGAGCATATTCCGTAACGAGGTCAACGCCTCCGAATTGACTGGCATTATCGACAATGTACAGATTGCCGCTGCTGTCCAGGGTGGCGCCGTACGGTTGCTTCAGACCGGTTGAGGGTCCCGCGATCGTTCGAATGGGCGCAATGTTGCCGGTCGCGCCCGGACCGTATACGGTAACCGTGTTGTTACCGAAGTTCGAAACGTAGGCGTTTCCGGGACCGTCTGCTGCGATGCCCACCGGTGCGCTAAGGGCGGTATTCGGGCCGCCGATCGAGCGCGTAGGCGCGACGTTGCCGTTGGTGCCGGGGGCAAAAATCTGTATGGCGCCCGCGCCAAAGTCTGCCGTGTAAGTGTTCCCGCTTCCATCCACCGCTATGCCGTAGGGCTGGTTTAAGGTTGTATTCGGTCCTTTGACTTGCCGGGTCGGCGCAACGTTACCGCTGGCATTCGCCGGAGTGACGGTGAAAGATTTCGCTCCGATCTGCGCCGCGTAAATGTTGAGCGCTCCGCCGGTCGAACTCAACGTCGAGCTGGTCACCGATTGAGGGGATACGTTGGGCGCGGAGGCGGAAATGACGGCGTTGCTCACCGGTGCGCCGCTATAGCTAAGCGTGATGACGGTTGCGGGTGAAGTCACCGAGGTGGTTGAGAGCGTGGTCGCGCCCGACGTGTCGCTGTCCGAGAGCATGATTGGGGTAACGTAGTTGCCCGGACTCATAATGGTTGCGCCGCTCGCGTCTTTCACCGTTACCGTAACCGGAATGGTCGCGGGCGTTCCTTGCGGAGGCGCCGTGGTGGCAAGCGTCACCACAATGCTGGCGACTACCCCGTCCAGCGTTACTGCGAGTGAATTCTGCCCGGCTATCACGTTCGCACTAATTGAACCGCTTGAAAGCGCCGGGCCAGTGCCGTTGGTGGCGGCGTACATCGTTAAGGTAAATGTTTGATTTCCGAGTGGCGCGATGACTTGAAAAGTGCAATTCAGCGTCTGTGCTACCGGCGTGCATCCGGAGGAAGTGCCCGTCGTATTGCATGTGACGGTGCCACTCGCAAGTGTACAGGGTGACCCGATTGGTAAAGACAACGCACCAGTTTGCAACGCGATCGAAACCGACTGCGTATTGGGTGAAACGTATTGTGGCGCGCGGCCTGTGCTTTGCGTCGCGCGCGGAATGCTAATTGTCAAACTCGCCGTCGCCGTAGCCCCGCTGTTCGTCGCAGCGCCGGGCAGTGCACCTCCGCCCAAGCCGGCGCCGCCGCCACCGCAACCTGCGAGAAGCAAAAAAATACAAAACAATGCTGGAGATACGCGTTTAACATTCATCGAATTGGGCTCCGTCCATTGGAAGGACCAACGATTACAACGCTAATGCGCTGCATGCCGCTTGGCCCACGCACTTCGATCGTGGCGCTGCCGCTTGCGAGTGCGTGCACGAGCAACGTCGGGCCGACTCCGCTGACCGAGAGCAGTGAGGGATTGCTGGAGAAGGCCGTAGCCCCGTTTTCAACGCTTAAGGATTGCTGGCCGCCGGGTTGTAGCGTTAACGAATTGGGGGTGATGGCGATGTTGCCGCTGCCCGGCGCGGATCGGTTGATCGTAGGCGTGGTATTGGACGCTGCAATGACTGCGCCAACCGCAACCACCGCGATTCCAGCGATCGCGCCGGGAGGCGCCGAAGTCGCAACCCTGTCTGCCAAGGTACCACTAAACACATCCGCGACGTTCTGCGATTGCGCGTTCAATCCGGCCGCTTCGAATTCGTGCGTTACTTCCGTGGTAAGATTGCCGACTTGTGACACGTTGCCGTGGATCTGAAGCACATTTCCAGTGGAGAGTGGCACCACTTGGCCGGTCGCTTTTATGGTGACCACCACGTCGTCCGGTCCGCAGGAGACGCACACAATGGTATCGCCGTTGGCATCACTGGAAATCAACCCGATAGTTCCACGTACAGCAATTGTCGCAGTCGGCGTGACGAAATGGTAGTTGGCTCGGCCACCTTGCGGATGGCGAATTTCGAAGCGTAGTTTTCCACCCTGCAATATGATCGTGGAACCCGGCGTGTTTTGCGCGGTATCGAAGGCGCCGAGTTGCACTTCGGTGTTCTGCCCGAGGCCTACAACTGAAGAATCTTCCAGCGTTACTAAGCCGGTCGAGCGATTTTCCGTGAGCGCAAACGTATCGTTGGAGAGCACTTGCTCACCGGCAATACGCACCGCCGGCGCTCCGTGCGTCGCGCGGTAACCAACGTTGCCGGAAACGCGTTTGAGTGATTTGTTCGTCGTCGCACTATTGGCAACCGTGCACACACTCATTGTGAGCGCACCGCACAGTAATGCGGCCGCAAGCTTGGACATAAAGCCTCGTCCTTCAGAAACTTCGGGAGCAGGTGCGAAGCTTCGCGCCTTATGATATTGCACCCCCAACCTTAATTGCATCGGGACAACTTCCTTACGCGGGTTCGTTGGACTTGAGCGAGCAACGTGATGTTCATGAAGACCCGCAATCATTTATAAGGAAGCGAGCGGCCGACAGTCAGTAAGATTTTTCGTCAACGCCTGCCCCGGGTGGGTCGACTTCGCGAGGAGCCTGCTGAAAAATGGGGCGGGTCCACGATCGGTGAGAGATGTGGAAGTGTCCAAAATCGCATTGATACGTAAATCCTTTACCGTGGAGTTGCTCGCTAATCCAAGCTGCGCATTCCTCGCGCGTTGCAAAGACCTGTTTCGGTTTGCCTTTTGCCGTGTGACACTGGCGAGCCGGCCCAGCGAGTAACCCCGCAGCATTGCGGAGGAAGTCCGACGCTTGCAATTCCGCTATGTCGTTTGTACTTTCGGTCATACATGTACTGTTAAAAAAGCTGATCGTGCTGTTTTTATGTTGTGTTGAAGGTAAGAGATGTTGAGTTCCCTTGGTTAGATGCCACTTGCCGCAGCCCGACGTTTTCGTGACGCCCGTTCTGATTGAATATACCCAGGGTGAGAAGGCCCAGGGATTTCCCCGTACCCGCCAATAAACTCTCGCCGCTCCAAAGCGGGAAATTCCGCATCGGTAGGGCGTAACGAGCAACCCGGAGGTAACGAACGTATAGAACGCAGCGAGCCATGCATCTTCAAGTGTTTCGTGGACGATCTTGACCTTGCGGTGGTAACACCACAGCAGGCCGTCATCACCCAGGCGAATACAACGTCTCACCATGGGATCATGGCAGCCTTCCATGCCACATGCCTGGCATAGAAGAGAATTTGCATTTTCTTCGCCTTGTGTAAAGTTACGCGCAATAAATCGACGCAAGGGAGTTTCCGCGGTGGTTCACAAGCGGTATTCAGCGTCGTGCCGGGAACCGACGCACAATGATTACCTCGAACTCCGAAGTAACAGAAGTTATCACCACCGAGGTGAAGCCGGGCTGCGAGGACCAATACCGGCAGTGGGCCGAGCGTGTGCAGAAAGCGCAGAATCAATTTCCGGGTTACAAGGGATCGTTCGTCCAACCGCCGCGCGCAGGCGAGCGCTCGTGGACCACGCTCATGCGCTTCGAAACGGTCGCGCAGCTCGAAGCGTGGATGAATTCGCCGCAACGCGCAGCGCTTCTGTTGGAACGCCAGGATCTCATCGAAGCCGAGATGCTCCATCGCGTCGACAATTCGTTCCCCGGGTGGATTCCGAACGATCCCACAACCGGCAAGCCGCCCAGCATGTGGAAAACTGCATCGCTGGTGTTGCTCACGCTCTATCCCGTCGTCATGCTGGAACTCAAGTTCTTAAGTCCGATTCTGCACGCGCAACATTTGCCGCCGGCAATCGCAACCTTTATCGGCAACTTGATCAGCGTATTGCTGACCACGTGGCCGCTCATGCCCCTTGCGATCCGCGCATTTCGCCCTTGGATATTTCCCGCCGCAAATCAACCGGCGTACGTTGCGATCGTTGCCCCGCTCGCGATTGCTGCCTGCTATGCAATCGAAATCGCGCTCTTCTGGAATATTCTGAACTAGGAGATTTTCGTGAACCTCAATACGATTCAGGAGGTCAAGCGCCCATCGTCCGCCGACGAAATCGCCGCATGGAACGACGGTTACGCGTGGCTTGCGGGCGGCACGTGGCTCTTCTCCGAGCCGCAGATTCACACCGATACGCTGATTGATTTGCACGGCTTGAAGTGGACGGCGCTGCAAAGTTCGCAAGCGGGACTCGACCTCGCGGCGACCTGCACCATTGCAGAACTCTACGCGTTCGTGCCGCCCACCGAATGGAAAGCCGGCGCGCTGATCGGCGAATGTTGCCGATCGTTTTTGTCCTCGTTCAAGATTTGGCACGAAGCAACGATCGGCGGAAACATCGTGATGTCGCTGCCGGCCGGACCAATGATCTCCCTCACCACCGCGCTTGAAGGTGTCTATACGCTGTGGCCGCGCAGCGGAGCGCCACGCGATGTTCTGGCAATCGACTTTGTGACCGGTAATCATGCAAACGTCTTAGCTCCTGGTGAGTTGGTGCGCAGCATTCATCTCCCGGCCGGCGCACTGCAGAAAACATTCGCCTTTCGCCGGGCGTCGCTTACGCATTTGGGCCGCTCGGGCGTGCTGCTCATCGGCACGCAAGACGAGCGGAAGCAAGAACTGTGCATAACGATTACGGCTGCTACCGCGCGGCCGGTACAGGTACGCCTCAAAGGGTCGCCTTCGGCGAACGATGTGCGCGACGCAATCGCCGCGGCCGTGCCCGAATCGCTCTGGTTCGACGACGTGCACTCGTCGCCGGCGCACCGGCGGCATTTGAGTTATTACTATGCTGAAGAGATTCGGCAGGAGCTCGCATGAAATTCTCCGTCAATGGGAAGACGTTTTCAAAGGAGCCGTCGCCCGGCGAATGCCTGCGCATGTTCTTGCGCGACTTGGGCTGGTACGGTGTGAAGAAAGGCTGCGACGGCGGCGATTGCGGTGCGTGCACCGTCTGGGTTGATAAAAAGCCGGTTCACAGTTGCCTGTATCCGGCGTTTCGCGCTGAGAACCACGAGATTACCACGATCGAAGGTCTGGCGACCGAGGGCACGTTGCATCCGATGCAGCAAGCGTTTTTGGATGCCCAATCGTTTCAATGCGGCTATTGCGCGGCTGGCATGATCATGACGGGCGCAGCGCTCACCGCAGAACAAAAAAACGACTTGCCGCATGCGCTCAAAGGCAATCTCTGCCGTTGCACCGGGTACCAATCGATTCGCGACGCGTTCGCCGGCGTAAAGAACGTCGCGCAAGATGCACCAGGTAAATCCGAGGGCA
>JALYIF010000247.1 GCA_030775925.1 Vulcanimicrobiota bacterium
ACGCCATAGGCGTGAGCATTATCGATGCGTCCCGAGCCTTGTGGAGGAACGTACAGAGCGCCGCCCGGATTCTGCGGTGCGGCGCTTGGATCGTGCAAAAAGACGCGGTAGGCTCTCACGCAAACGCGCCGGCCCCGATTCCGTCGAGGGCGCGAATCACCCGGGAAGGCCCGGCGATGGTAAGCACATTCATCGGAACGCTATTCCCAAGCAGCGGCTCGGGTTCGTTGAGCCACGGACCGATCTCATCGCCGTTCATGACTTGCAGCGCACGGTCGATCACGAATTCAAGATCCGTAATCAGCCGCGTGAGCTCAGCGCCGATATTCTCCGTGCCCTCCAGCCAGCGGATCAGCTCCGTTTAATCGATGCCCAATACATCGGCGGCAGCACTAAGATTCAAGGCCTCCACAATGCGCGTAAGTTTGATGATGACCGGGAACAGCGTATGCGCATCGGCTTTTAAGGCCAGCACCCGATCTGAACGGACAACCCAGAGCTTGGGCGCACCCTTGCGCTTTCCGGCACCGGCCGGCCCCCTTTTCTTACGCCCGGCTGGCTTTCGGTTAGGGAGCGGCACTTGGCTTCTCATATATCACCTCCACAATATTCGTGGAGAATCTATACCACTCCTCTAGGCACCGGCGCGCGCTGTCTTACGGGTCCTTAGCAGCCGAGGACTTCGCGGATGATTCGGGTTTTGTGGAAGACTTCGTCGTACTCGGATTGCGGATCGCTGTCTGCGACGATGCCGGCCGATGCTTGCCACCATGCCCGGCCATGTGCCACGTGTACGCTGCGTAAGGTAATGCACGAATCGAAATTCCCACCGAACTCCAAGCGTCCGATGCTGCCGGCATAAAATCCGCGTGATACGGGCTCGAATTCGTCGATGAGTTGCATCGCGCGAATCTTGGGTGTCCCTGTGACGGTGCCGGCCGGAAAGCCCGCGCCGAAGAGATCCAAACCGTCGCAGTCTTCACGCAGATCACCAACGAGATCCGACACGATGTGCATTACATGGCTGTACCGTTCCACGTGCATGAGCTCATGGACCGAAACTGATCCGTCTTTACACACCGATCCTAAATCGTTGCGCCCCAAATCCACAAGCATGACATGCTCCGCACGCTCTTTCTCATTCGACAGCAACTCTCGTTCAATCGCCACATCGTCCGACTTACTGCTCCCCCGCGAACGCGTCCCGGCGAGCGGCCGAATTCGGGCGCGGCCCTCCTCCAAACGCACGAGGAACTCCGGCGAAGCACCCAAGAGTTGGCCGAATGGCGTATCCATAAAAAACATATACGGCGACGGATTCTTGGAGCGCAAGTGGCGGTACAGGTCCAACGGTTCGCCACGCAACTCGGCGCTGAATCGAATTCCCAGCTGCAGTTGATACACATCGCCATCATAGATGTGGGCTTTGATTCGCTCGACCAGCGCGAGGTACGTATCGCGATCAATTGACTGCGTTACCGCGCCCTGAATTCCGGTTGTTTCTGGAATATCAGCGTGGGCGTGCATGAGCAAGTGCTCGTACTGCTCCGCGCGGCCGGCGGCCTCACCCTCACTGGCCGCCACCGTGTGGATTTGCAAGCGGTGCGTGTAGTGATCGAAAATGAGCCAGGTACCAGGAATGGCAACGTATGCATCCGGTGTAGGCGGTGATAAAGGCTTGCGTTCTCCAAGCCGCGCGTACGCTCGCGCTGCATCGTAACCGCACGCAAGAACGGCGGCGCCCGGAAACCCGAGCGTCGGCCCCATTGCCTTGCTGTGCTCATCAACGAAGGCGCGAATTTCGGGCAACAGCGTTGGGCTGGCTGCGAAGGTTTGTTGCGCGAGATAGTCGAGGCCAATAAAAGAATAACGCGAGAGCTGGGCACCACTCTCGACACTCTCGAGCAAGCAGGATGCTCCAACTTGCTCGAGCGCGCGGTAGGCGCCTATGGGTGTTACGGTATCAGCAATAAACGAGCGCTGCGCGCAGGCAGCGTGTGCGGAAACCGTCGACATGGAGTTCCAACTATCGACGGAGTTCGGGATGCTCCTGCGTCAAGGCGGCGGCATAGGGCGCCGGAAGCGCATTGAGAATTTGGCCTGCAGCATCCGCCGGCATCAGCGCTAAGATGCGCGCCGAATACGGAACGGGCAAGCGCTGTACAACTTTGGCTGCATTTTCTGCATCCATTGCCGCCCACTGCGTCGCCGTGCGGCGCATGTCGGGCGTCGCACTGCTCGTAAGATCGCTGCCGCCAGCGCTGCTTGCGCCGAATCCATTGGAGGACGCTGACGGAGCCGGCACCTTCGTAACATTTTTTGCCCGGTCGTTTACGCTCGCCTGGGTCAGCTGATTCACCTGTGATTGCAGGGAGCTAATCTGTTTGTCGCGGTCGGATATCTGCGATTTGTCGTCATTGATTTGCGTTTGAAGCTGCGTGATGGTGTGATCGCGTGCGGTAATTTCGTTGTTCATCGCGGCAAAATGGAACGGCTTGGAGATATTTGCCATACCCACGCCGAGCATGCGCCACATCGGAGCAAGCGGGCCGCCCATGATGATATTGCGCGACGGCGGCAACACAAAGGCGGCAACCAGCATCAGCACCGCAATAATCGGCAGCAATACCTTATGAACTTGGCGCTGTTTAGGACGCTGACGGGTTACGATCATTCTATCTTGCCTCCGGCGGTCAATCGGGAATATCGGCGGGCATTACTGTCATCGAGCTCACGCTGGTCGACGATCGCTTCTGCCGCAACATGCGCTTCTTGGCGCCTGGTTTTTAACTTGTCCAGCGCCTTCTTCTCTTTTGAAGCTTCCAACAGTCGCAAACGCGTTTGCGCATGCTCGGCCTTGCGCTGCGCCACCACAGCTTCTTGGGCGGTAATCGCCCGGTCCAGAAATTCCAGATGCGCATAGTGGAGACGGAGTTGCTCGACATCGAACGTCTTATGATCTTCGCGCAGAATATTGGAGTTTTTGCGAAATTCTTCGAGGAGCCGCAAGAGCTCGGCGGTGGCGGCGTTTAGCGCCAGTTGCGCGAGCGCCAGTTCTTGGCGGCGTTGATCCTCGATACGCTTGCGATGCTCGAGTACGGGATCGAGCGCAAAGCGAAACCGCCGGCTCATGCGACGCTCATTAGCTGGAGGAGGGTCTGGTCATACCCGGCGTGTTCGGTGATGCCTTGTTTGAGAAAGGTTCGAATGTTTTCGATTTTTGAGAGCGCCAAATCTACTCGGGGATTGGAGCCCGGGACGTAGGCGCCGATGTTAATTAAATCTTCGGCCTCGCGGTATGTCGCCATAATGTCGCGGATGGCCGAGGCAGCGGAGAGATGATTGGCATCGACGACATCGGGCATCACGCGACTCACGCTCGCCAGCACATCAATGGCCGGATAATGATTGCCGGCCGCAAGTTGCCGTGAGAGCACCACATGCCCGTCAAGAATCGATCGAACCGCATCGGCCACCGGCTCGTTCATATCATCGCCATCAACGAGAACGGAATACAGACCCGTGATCGTGCCCGTGCGAGATGTGCCGGAGCGTTCCAAAAGTTTGGGAAGCAGCGCGAATACCGACGGAGTATACCCGCGCGTCGTCGTGGGTTCACCAATGGCCAGGCCAACCTCACGCTGTGCCATCGCAAAACGGGTGACGCTGTCCATCATGAACATGACGTCCAGGCCCTGATCGCGGAAAAACTCGGCAATCGTCATCGCAACAAACGCGGCCTTGATGCGTACCAATGCCGGTTGATCGCTGGTTGAAACGATGACGACGCTGCGTTTGAGACCCTGTTCGCCGAGATCGCGCTCGATGAAGTCGCGAACTTCTTTTCCGCGCTCGCCGATTAGCGCGATGACGTTGACATCGGCCGCCGTATTGCGAGCGATCATGCCGAGAATGGTAGATTTCCCAACACCGCTACCGGCAAAAATCCCCAGGCGCTGTCCTTTGCCGCACGTGAGCAGGCCGTCAATTGCGCGAATTCCAAGTGAGAGGGGCGAGACGATCCGGCTGCGCGAGAGTGGATCGGGCGGGCGGGCGATCACCGGCATTCGATGATCGGCGATGATTCGGCCTTTTCCATCCATCGGGTGGCCGAGTCCGTCCAGAACGCGACCGAGCAATTCGTCCGTAACGCCGATTTGCAACGGACGGCCGAGGCTCACCACTTCCGAGCCCGCGCCAATCCCCGCCAAATCGCCAAGCGGCATAATGAGAACTTTATTGTCGCGAAAGCCGACCACTTCGGCAAGTACGGGCGCTGCCGTCCTGCGATATGAAATCTCGCACGTTTCTCCCACAGCCATGTTGGGACCGAGCGATTCTAAGACGACGCCAATGACTTGACGAACCTTACCGTTCTGGCGGATAAAATCCACGGAATCAATCAGGCCCACGTATTTCTCGGCGGAAAATGTAGGCGTCGCCATCGCTGCTAGCTCGCTTGCGCAGACGGCGGAATTAACAATTCATCATCGGAAGGCGCGACGGCCTCGAGCTCATCTTCAACTTGCATGAGCCGCTTGGCTTCGCCCACCTGCGTTGCAATTTTTGCATCGATGGTGCCCGATTCGGTCTCCACGACAACGCCACCGCGGTCGACGCGGTTATCCTCAATCAAGCGCAGATGCTCGATGTCGGAGTTTGCGATCATACGCTCTTTATGATCGCGAATGGTCTCGATGTCCGCCGGATTAACGCGCACGGTGACCGCCTCACGGCTAATCAAGCGCGCGATGGCTGCTTGGGCCATCGACAGCACGACGTTCTTATCGATAGAAATCTGCTGGTGTACAATTTTCTCAGCAAGCGCCATTGCAAGGCGAATAATCTCGGGCTCCGCGCCTTCAATAATTTTGTGGCGCTCTGCGCGCGCGACATCGACTAAGCCGCGCATCGTCACAAGCATCTCATCTAATTCGGCGCCCGCCGCCGCATGACCATCGTGCTGGCCTTGCTCGAATCCATCGGCCTGGGCCGCATCTTCAATTGTTTGCGCGTGTTCGGCAGCAGTCGTAATCAGTTCGACTGCCCGCTGCTGCCCTTCTTGAATTAATACCTCGGCCTGAGTCTGCGCTTCGTCGATGAGGCGGACCGCTTCGCTGCGGACAACGTTCCAATCGACTGGTACGACTTCGGGTTCTTCTACTTCTGGAAACGTCAGTTCTGGCTCGAAGGTATCTACCGGGGCGCCCTGTGCGTGTCCATTGCTGTTTTGCTGGTCAGCATACGAAGGCACGGTAACGGCGTAGGCTTTCTGCGCGAATCGGGCGCCTTTAACAATGCGGCCCATAAAACTTACACCAACCGCTCGTCTTTTGAGCCGCGAGCGATGACAATTTGCCCGTTTTCTTCCAAGGTCCGGATGACATCAACAATCTGTTGCTGCGCTCGGCCCACTTCGCGCATCCGAACGGGACCCAGAATATCAATTTCTTCTTTAAGTGTTGCACTCGCGCGTCCCGACATATTTTTGTACACGCGTTGCAACAAATCGTCGTTGGCCGTCTTGAGCGCGAGCGCCAGATCTTTGCCGTC
>JALYIF010000248.1 GCA_030775925.1 Vulcanimicrobiota bacterium
CTCGAGGGTCTTTACTCCGGCGCGAAGGTCGTCGGAACGCAAGATTGGATCGCCAGCACCGATGAGCCACAAATCACTTGCAAGTTCACCATTCTCAATGCGCGTTGCGGCGGCAAACTGCGTGTGGAAACGATACCCACTCCCCAAATAGCGCAACGCGGAGGCCGCAACGATAATTTTTTGAGTCGAAGCTGGGATGACGGCGTGCGCCGCATTGTGAGAATACACCGGTGATCCACTGCTATCGATCACGCACAGACTGAGCGAACCGCTATGAAAGTATGGCGCAAAGACGTTGTTGAGTTCACGCGCCAAGCGCCCGCGTTCCGCGGGAGCAAGCGGCGCAGCCAGAGGCTGCACGACACCAATGGGAGCCATTGGCCTGACGCGCTGCGCTGCGCCACCACATGCGCACAGGCCCGCGCCAAGCAGCAGCGCTGCCAGGTATTGGCTACGAACGCGCGGAGAGTTCTTCGATTTTGGCTTGCAGTTTACGATGATCTTCACGTAAGGTGTCGACGTCTGAGCGCAAGCCAGTAACCTGAGTGGGAACGCGTTGACCTTCACGGATGCGAATAGCCGCTTCGGTTGCATCGCGGCGCACGCGACCGTCAAATGCACTTTGCGAAAGCCGGTCGAGCGCATCCAAGAAACGTCGATCGCCTAAATGCTCGGCTGCGCCAATGGCTGCAAGTTGCACCAGGAACATCGGGTCGCCGAGCCGTGCGGCGATGGCATCGACCACGGTCGTCCGGCTTTCTTCAAGCAACTCCCCAGCCCGCGCCAGCGCACCCAAAGATGCTCTGCGCAACGCTTCTTCTCTTCCAGATACCGTTGCTGCAATCAGCAGCGGGATCGCCGCCGCATCCGCCAATTCGCCGAGGCCATGTGCCGCCCCAGATTCAATCACACCGTTCCAGGTCTTCACCTGCAACATTGGCTTTAGAATATTCAGCGCGCGCGGATCACGCGTTTTACCCAGTGCATGCAAAGCAGCGGCCTGCACGAAATACGATGCATCGCTCTGAGCGCTCGGTATGAGTGCATCCGCCGCCGTCGTTTGGCGAAACTGCCCTAGAGCCGCCACGATTGCGCGGCGTACTTTCGGATGCGTGTGTTTGACATGTTTGATAAGCAGATTCATCGCCCACGGCGCACGCGTCGAACCGATTGCCGCCGCTAGCTCGGCAAGAACGCCCCAGAACGGCTCACTAGCAAAAGCGCGATCCAGTGCTTCGTGTGTTGCCGGAGCGCTGTCTTTGGCAAGTTCGCGACCTGCGCGGATCCGCGCAGCCACATCCGGGTCACGTTGTAAGGTGGCTATCGCAAATTCCGTGCCGAGCTTGTAGGTGACGTCGGAGAGCAGAAAGGCACCCGGATCGAAGCGCACGAGCTTTGGCTCATTGTCCATCGGAATGAAAAACGTTTCATGCGCTCGCTCAACGGTCATGCGGACGCGGCGTTCGCCCGGGAGTGTACCCGCGCCAAAATCGGTCGCAAGCTCCGCGGGGAGCCGATCGCAAACACCGATGTCCACGCTAAACGCGTGCGGCGGATGGCGGTCGTCGGTGGCTTGCTGTTGATCGAGCGTGATCTTGAGCGCTTTGCGCTTGTCATCGTACGCGGCCGCGACCGTGATCTCGGGGTGTCCGCCGCGAAATATCCATTGATCGAAGAAGCTGCGCAAGTTGCGACCAGTTGAAACTTCAATCGCGCGAATAAAATCGATCGTTTCAACGTTGCGCCCGGCATTGTCTTTGACATATCGCGAAATCGCCCGCCAGAAGCGCTTTTCGCCCAGCTCGCCCCGCAGCATGTGGAGTACCGCACCGCCCTTTTCATACAGGTGGCGATCGAAGAGTTCGATTGGATCGCGATAGTTGTTGTATACAATCGGCCGCCGGTAGCGCGAGGAATCTTCATCGAGATATCGTTGCACGCAGCCAAAGATATCGTACACGTACTCATCATACCCAAGGTCGGCTTCGCGGAAGATCGCTTCAAAAAACGTTGCGAACCCTTCGTTGAGCCAAGCCTGCGAC
>JALYIF010000249.1 GCA_030775925.1 Vulcanimicrobiota bacterium
GGGCAGAACGGCTTTTATACCGCGAACTTCTACAACGGAACCAGCGCACTCGACGCAGCTGCCAACGGCGTTGCAGCGCCCGCGTTCGAACGCCCGGCCTATGGGCCAAATGTTGGGCTGCTGCCGCAGCCGTTTAATGCCTACCTTCAGTTCACGGTCAAGATCTAAAGCTTCTAACCGCGTCTGAAAAAGAAAAGGCCTCCGTGTAAACGGAGGCCTTTTCTTCTTTGAATGAGCTGTTCTTACGCGACCGCGATGTTGTTGCGGTGCTACGATCATCACGGCGAATTCATTCCTCGCCCTCTATGGGGGCTCTTACGCTACAGTAAGGGCCCTCAAGTATTTCCGCCTCCGCGCGTTGAAGTTTCGTGGCATGAACGTCGCCATAAAAAGCAAAGTCCTCCAGCCCGCACTTCGCTCAGCCTGCGCAGCAATCTGCGCGTTCCTTTTCCTATCGAGCTTGGCGCAGGCAGCGCCCCAGCAGCTCGGTCTGCATCTCTCACCCTGCACGCAGGGGCACTCAAAGGTTGCAGCACAATGTGGAACGTTTGGCGTCTATGAAGATCGTGGAGCTCGGTCCGGGCGCATTCTGGAGCTGCAGGTCGTCGTGTTGCGCGCTAAGCACCCAAGCCATCGTGCGATTGCCCAGATCGCTGGTGGCCCAGGAGAGGGTACGGTTTTTTTCGCCCCGCTCATTGCAGACAGAGTATTTGGAAAAGAAGTCTTCGCGTTGCGCGATAAGTACGATGTGCTTTTCGTTGACAATCGCGGTATGGGTGGGTCTAACCCGTTCAAGTGTGATTTTACGCCAGATGCTTCTCCGGGTGAGTATTTTAAGCAGCTCTTTCCGGACCGGGCCGTAACCGCATGCCGGGCTCGTACGGTAACTACCCATGGCTTCGGTCTCTACAACACAAACAACGCCGTCGATGATTTAGACGATGTGCGCGCAGCTCTTGGCATTCCAAAACTGGTGCTTAACGGTGGCTCATACGGCACGTTTTTTTCACTGGTGTATGTTCGCCGCCATCCTGAACACGTCGAGAGTGCCGTCCTAAGCGGCGTCGTCGCGCCCCATTTTTGGGCGCTGCCGGGCGCACCGGCCGGCGCCCAAACCGCAATGGATGATTTGAAAATTAAATGCAAGCACGACGCGCTCTGCGATGCGCATTTTCCAAGGTTCGCCGAGCACTTCGATGCCTTAGTGCTGCGATTCGATCGCGGCCCTATCGTTGTGCCCGTTTTGAATGCGGCGACCAAGCGTGTAGAGCGCGTAGCGCTCTCAAAAGAAGTTTTTGTCGATCACTTGCGCCAGGTACTGTACGACCCTGGAAGTGCGTCCTCAGTCCCGTTCATTATCGAGCGCGCGTACTATAAGGACTATGCGCCGCTGGCGCAAGTTTTGAATGTGGTCTCACGCGCCCTGGGATCGCAATTGGATATGGGAGCGTTGCTCTCGTACAGTTGCGGCGACGAAATGCCATTCATCGATGACGCTGGACTTCAGAAAGAAGCGGCGCATTCTTTTGCCGGCGATTTGCGTGTTCGTGCTGAGCGAAGGGCTTGTTCCCTTTGGAATGTGCCAGCCATGCCTGCAAGTTTTAATGACATCGTGCACAGCAACGTCCCGGTCCTTATGATCAATGGTTCGGACGATCCCGCAACGCCGCCGCGCTACGCGGGCTTGGCGCTACGGTATCTTCCAAATGGCAGGCAAGTACTCGTCCAAGGCGCAGGCCATGCGCCGGATACCCCATGTACGAGCGCGTTAATCGAGCAGTTTGTGCGTGCGAGCTCGGCAAAAGGCCTCGATCTCAACAAATGCCGGGCGGCCCTTACGTTGCCGCGCTTCGACCTTTCACTAAAAGGGTGGCCGAAGCTGTAAAACTTGCGCTTTATGTGATTGAACCCGCCGGCAACGGGTATTAAGAAGTGTGGAAACGTGTATTGGCCTCTACGGGGATCGCCAGCGTTGCAGGCGCCAAATTGTAGCAACCTGCCCTTCCGGCCATGACATTTGCCTATCGCACCGCATGACGGACGAACGCAGTGGCCAAGAGATTTGCCAGGTTTGCGTGGTTTTGGGCGCAACCCGCGAACTTATTGCGTCAGGGTAATTTCCACACCGCCGGTCCAACCGGCGACGAGATTGTAGATAAATGCGGAAAGCAAACCGCTTATAAAGCCCAGCACGCCGTATATGATCGGAAATACTAAAAGCCCCGCAAAACCCATTGATGATGCAGGGTTGCCTGTGTTTATGCCCATGGTTGCGATAAGCGCCATGAACGGCGCCATGAGCACGACGAAGATGATCCCGAGAAATGCGTACATCACCGCTAGGACGATCCCGCATTGAACCGGATTGATATTTTTTAATCGGGTTGGCATTATTTGTTTGCTCCTTTGTGAAGTAGGGGAGTTAATTGGGTGGAACGGTCGCATCAAGATCGAAGCACGCGCGCCCCGCGTTGTGCTGCCAAGGTCGCGCTTCCGGATCGGACGTAGTGCTGGTAGCGAATGTGGCGCACAATGTATAGCGCGATCCCGCTATAATGCGGTAGCCGTATGGAGCATGCGTTTCCGGATCGTGCGGCATTGCATTTGCATTGGGCAGATCAATGAGCCGTGCGGGCAAGCGACTTGGCCGGCTGAGCCGCCAGCGCGCCGACACGGCGTTCTCGATTTGGTTCAAGTTGCGGGTTCGAATCTCATCAAAGGCCCGCTCGCGTTGTGCACTGGGGCTGCCATTATTGGAAAACCCAGCAATGATGCCGATGGCTACCGCGAGGACGGCAATGCCGGCAAATATCCGGTCGCGTGCCACGGTTGCCGAATCCGCGCGCACCGCTCCGAGATAGTAGACAAAAACGCCGCCGGCAATCACCACGAGAACAAGTGACTTCAGAACGAACGCCTGGCTCAGGGAGCCGCTTAAAAACTGCTGCAGAAACCAGACTGCATCGCCCATGAGCGATGAAGCGGCGATGACGAGCGCAAGATAGGTCAACCATTTGCGCACTCCTGAATCGAGGGTCTCAGGACGCCGCGCGGTCTCCCGCTGAATAATCCACGTCATCCAAAGAAAAATCGGAAAGGTTACGAGCATGGAGGCTACGTCGAATGAAATGTTACTGTGCGCCGCGCTCCACTGGCCGTTAGAAAGTGGGTCGTAGGCAAGCCGATCGATGAGGTTATAAAAGAGATTGCCGAGCGCAAACGTCCAGAATCCAAGCGTGATGAACGCTAGCAAGTAGAAAAATGCATCGCGGGCGTACTCGATCGGATTTCCGCGAGAAGGCACTGGGTTGCCCAGGGTTTGCCCATAGTAGGCAGAGTAGGCTTGGAAGATGCTCCGGTCGGACCAGCCGTTATATTTGAGCAGCCTGGCGGCGAAATCGTCGGTTACGCCATGGGCTTTTGCGGCCCGAATGAATTCGAGAAGAGACTCAGGGCTATCGGGGACTTGCGGCATGTGGAGGTCTTCGCCCCCAGCGGCTCGGTTGCTTTACTGCTCGCGTTTCTTTTGAATGGCTCGAAGAAGCGTTCTCCCAGCGCCTACTGCCGCTACTGCCAAAGAAACAAACCGGACCACGCGCCACACAACCATGCCTACCCCCATTTGGTGTCAAAATTCAGGTAGCTTATCCTTCCCCGGAGTAAGCCGATGTAAACGGACCGGTGGCACTTAGCGGACTACGCCCACGACCTGCCCTTCGACAATCATAATTTTCAGTCGCCCATTTTTGGCCACGCCTTCAAAGGAGACGTTGGTATGAGCTGCTGCTTGAACCTCAACGTGCAAACCATTTTCCATTTCAACCGCGATGACCGTACGGGACTTCACTTTTTCTACTTTTACTGAATACAGGCCATCGGGAATAAGCGTAGCCGAAACTTGTCCTGCCGTGGCAATTGCGGTGCAATTGAAAACAAAAACCAAAGCAATGATGAAATGACGCATACCATACTTTCAAGACACGAGTAATAAGCGTGCGTATCGTCACATGCAATGGAAAAGGAATCAAGTTGGAATTTTAATGTTAAAGTTTAACGGTTTAACAGACGTCAGGAAACCGGCCTCGAAATGCCTTGCGCCTGCCGGCCCCATCCATACTCCGCGGAGCGCCCCTCTTAGAGCTTTTGGGGACCTGAAAAAGCGCTTCGCCCTAGCGCGGAGAAGATGGCAGTATTCTGGCATTTTCTTATTGAGGTCGTGCATGATTCGCTTACCGTTCTTGTTGGGCTCGGCCCTTTTCGCGCTTCTTTCTACGCTTGGATCCGGCTCAGCCTTAGCTCAATCGGAGACTGCAAACGAGAAATCCACGGCCGCCTCGTATGCCACGCCGGAGAATCCGATGACCGTCGTACTCGATGCACGGCAGGCGTATCGCGGGCTGATGTTCGCCCATATCACCCTCCCCGCCAAGCCCGGACCGTTCACGCTGGTCTATCCAAAATGGATTCCTGGAGAACACGGACCGACCGGGCCCTTACGCGGAATTTCGGTGCTTCGCATAAGCACCAGTGGTCATGCGCTGGAGTGGCGGCGAGATGACGTCGACATGTATGCCTTCCATGTTGATGTGCCGGCGGGCTCAAATAGCCTCACTGTGGATTACAATGTCTTAGTCAATTCCGAAGACGATGTCATGGCTACGAAGAACGTGGCCATCATTAATTGGAACCGCGATCTCCTGTACCAGGCCGGAACAGCATCAGATCATGTGTTTGTGAAGCCCAGCATCGTACTTCCAGCAGGCTGGGGCTATGGAACCGCGCTGACGGGCGCACAGCAGAACGGCGACCGCGTCGATTTTGCGCAAACCACACTCGAGACGTTGATCGATAGTCCGCTCGACATGGGCCGTTATTACAAGCATATTATACAGTGGGAATCGGGGGATGCGAGCGCACAAGTTGATATCTTTGCCGACCGGCCGCAAGCCCTTGAGATTCCGCCGAAATTACTTACCGCATATAAAAATTATGTTCCGGAAACCCTCGCGCTCTTTGGCGGTCGTCATTGGCAGCATTATCACGCGCTTCTCACGTTGAGTGATGAGATCGGCTCACAGGGCATCGAACATCATCAAAGCAGCGATGACCGGGAGACTGATGATTTTTTTACCGACCCAACCTCGCAACTGAGCAGCGGCGACCTGCTTACCCATGAGTTCACGCATTCTTGGAACGGGAAGTACCGGCGTCCCGCTGA
>JALYIF010000250.1 GCA_030775925.1 Vulcanimicrobiota bacterium
GAACGGGCCCCATTTCAGACTTTGCGGGCGGTGGGTCGCAATATATTTTGTTGCTGCATTGAGGCCGTCCGCCATCGGATTGCTCGGTGCTATTGGCCAATAGTCCGACCAGATATCGTAGGTGCGACGTCCAAGCAGCAGATCAAAGCTCTCCCCTTGTGCGGCGAGAATTGCATCTCTGCCGGCCGGACTTCGATAGGGCGCGGTCCAGTCCCCATGAGGGAAATCGCCGTCATCGTCAGAGTGCTGGATCACCCCGTCCAGCGAGATGTGTTCAATAATCTTAAGCGTTCTTATTTGGAAAACTCCTAACGGTTCGGCGATAACCAGGCGCGGGGCGAACAGCGATAAACCGCCTACTTAAGCGTGTTTATATTTGGAATAACTGTACAAACTTGGTCAGCAATTTAGGATCGCCGGAGATACGCACGATTTTTTTTCGCAGCGCTTCTTGCGGCGATATTTCTCGCGCCAGCAACTGCCGAAGTTTTGGACCAGCTTCGATCTTCAAATCGGCTTTGTCGAGCGGACCCCGACCGACGGTGACCTTTCGATTTTGCACGTGCGCATGAATTATAATTTCACCCAGTCGCAGCTCAAAACGGAGATTCATGCGCGCGGCTTCTTCCGGGCGAAAGGTTGTCAGCAGAGCTGAGGCCATGGAATCTTCGGTGATGACTTCATCAGGGCGCGGTTCCCCGAGCCGTTTAGCGCCCCACCTCCCGATGCTAATGACAGCCTCTTCCAACTCGCTTCCGTCAGCAGTGAGTTCGTAGACCACTGCAGGGGAGGGACGTGGCAACGCGCGGCGCTGTACCAGATGCGCTTCTTCTAATTCCTTGAGCCGCTCGGTCAAAATGTTGCTAGGGATGCCGCTTAAACCGCGCTGCAGATCACTAAAACGCTTCGGCCCCACCAGAAGGTCACGGACAATGAGCAACGTCCAGCGCTCTCCGATTATTTCCAACGCCCTGGCCAAACCACAATATTGTCCGTACGTACGAGCAGCCACCGCGACAGTATACCACATACTTGCTATTTTGAATATTACTTGTTTTTTTAAAGTACATGCGCTAGAATAGTGCCCTGACTATGCTTTGGAGGATCGTGATGGGAAATCCAGTCGTTCATTTTGAGATCATTGGCAAAAATGCAGAGGCGCTGCGCACGTTCTACCGGGAGACATTCGACTGGACGATCGACCCGCCGGTCGGCGGCCCGAACATCCCCGACTATACCGTCGTCCACCCGACGGACAACGACCGTGTCGGCGTGTCGGGCGGCATTGGCGACCCGCCAGAGGGCTATACTGGACATGTAACCTTTTATATTGGTGTGCCCGACATTGCTGCGAAGTTGCGCCAGATCGAGTCGCGCGGCGGAAGCGTCATGATGGGCCCCGATCAAGTGCCGGGCGGCCCGGTCATTGGACTCTTCAAAGATCCCGAGGGACACGTCATCGGTTTGGTGGAGACACAATAATGCAAAAAATTATTCCATTTATGTGGTTTGCCGACAAAGCCGAAGAGGCTGCGAATTACTACGTCTCCATCTTCAAAAATTCAAGGATTGAAAATGTCAGTCGCTACGGCGACGCAGGCCCTGGTCCAAGCGGCTCCGCCATGGTCGTAGAGTTTCAGCTTGAAGGCCAGGATTTTATGGCACTCAACGGCGGCGAACCTGCCGTCCCGTCGCAGGCGCTCGCACTCTTTATGAGTTGCGATACGCAGTCCGAAGTCGATCGCCTATGGGAAAAACTCGCTGAAGGTGGTGAAACGCTTCAGTGCGGATGGCTCAGAGACCGCTACGGTTTCTCTTGGAATATCGTACCGGCCGGCCTCTCGGATGTGCTGGGCGGTCCCGACCCGATCAAAGCCCAGCGCGCGATGAAAGCGATGCTTCAAATGGAAAAACTCGATATCGACGCACTCCGCCGAGCCTACGACGGAACGTAACTCCGCAAAGCTTAGGGTGCCCGGCGAAACAACTGCCGAGTTCGGCCCGTAAATCATTCAAGATGAAACAACCCGGGACACCTTTTGAAGACGTTCGCGTCAACGTCAAGATCAAATTGGCCGCGCTTTGGGCCAGCGTCATGTTCTGCTATATC
>JALYIF010000251.1 GCA_030775925.1 Vulcanimicrobiota bacterium
GTGTGTAACCGAGCAATCTCCGTTTGTGCGCGGAGGCGAACGGCATCGTAATGCTTGCCGGCAATCTCCACCAACATCACTCCGGGATCGTGCAACGTCACAAATTGGCCCGACAAGAATGCGTCAGGCGCATCGACAGCACTGGCGCGCGCGACCACGCCCGTTTCAGGCCGGAACAGATAATCGGCAATAAAATCCAGTGCGGTAGCGGCTTTGGGGTCTGCAATCGAGGGACCCACCCACCCAAGTCCAACTCCATCTTCAGCGAACGGCCGCGTCGTGCTCGCCGGTTGCGGCGCGCGTACTGAATCAATCGGCGCCAGCATGCGTTCGCCGTCAACTTTGCCGGCGACTATCGCGCCGCTGAGGTCTGTCTGCACGTTCCCCGCAACCGCTATGATGGCATTGGAACTGCGAAATGCACGGCCTGCAAAGGCTTTTAAGCCGTCCATCGTAATCTGTCCGAGCGCCTGAGCACTTGAAGGCACGCCGGCATAATGCGCAGGTCCGCTGCTAAATAAGAGTCCGAAAATTCCGTCGTGCAAAGTACCTTCGGGGTCAAAGCGCTGCTGGGTTGCCGCAACGACAACGTCGCGCAATCCGCCGTGCATTCCCTCAACTGTTACGACGGGTGTAAAATAGGCTGCCGTCATCGCACGCAAGACCCGTGCTTCGGTGCCCGCCGGAACGGAGGCTGCCACCGAAATGGCATCTGGATAGGCGCTAATGGCGAAGCGGCCGCCCACACTTTTGATCAAGTCACTTAAGGAGACGCCATCGTTTGCTTTGGAGGCTGCAATTGCCGTTGCTGCGTAGCGCGCGAGTCCCGGAGCGGGCTGGTTAAATCCCACGGATGGTGCGCGAAACCAGAGTTCGAGGGCTACGGTCGCGACGGCGGGATCGCGGCGAACGATCAACGTGCTGCCAAACGGCAACGTTGTATGCTGCATCGCTGCCGCATTTTTTGCGCGCGCGGGGGTGCCAAACAAGACGAGCGATACGCTTGCGCATATCGCCAGTGATGTTACAACGCCGATCGTGGCGTTGCGCCTCATGCGGGTTCGGGCGTAATATTTGGGGGTAGTCGTTTGGGTTCTTCCACGACCTTACTCCCGGGGCCGAGCGGCTTGTTGGGAGTGATCGTGGTACCGGGTTCGCGCACATACGGCCGGTTCTCGACGATCGCCCGCACTTCTTCGGTATCGACCGTTTCGTATTCGAGAAGCGAATTAACCATGCGTTCGACTTTGTCCCAATTACTATCGAGAATCTCTTTACCGCGCTCCCAGCACATATCGATGATCTTGCGAACTTCGATGTCGATCTTGGCGGCAATATCCTCGGAATAATTGCGCTCTTCTCCCAAATCGCGACCCAGAAACACTTGATGATTGCCGCGACCATACTGGATGGGTCCCAACGAATCAGACATGCCGAATTGCGTTACCATGCGCCGCACGAGCGACGTTGCCTGTTCGAAATCGTTGCTAGCGCCTGTTGTAACATCTTTGAATTTTATTTGTTCGGCGAGGCGGCCGCCGAGGGCACGGCAGACCATCGCGAGCAACTCTTCTTTGGTCTGGCTGTGCCGGTCGTCCTCGGGCAACGACCACGTGATGCCGAGCGCCATTCCGCGCGGAATAATCGTTACCTTATGAATCGGATCGGCAAGCGGGGTCATCGCGCCGATGATGGCGTGCCCGGATTCATGATAGGCCGTCACTTCTTTTTCTTTTTGAGACATGACCACCGACTTGCGCTCCGGACCGACCATCACGCGGTCGATCGCTTCGTCGCACTCGTCCATGTCAATAACGGTCTTGTCGCGTCGCGCAGCCAGCAATGCGGCTTCATTTAACAAATTCTCGAGGTCTGCGCCCGAGAACCCTGGGGTGCGCTTGGCCAGCGTTTCGAGCGTCACGCCGGCGGAAAGCGGTTTGTTGCGCGCGTGGACTGCAAGGATTGCCGTGCGGCCTTTAATGTCGGCGCGGTCAACGATAACTTGACGGTCAAAACGGCCGGGACGCAACAGCGCGGGATCCAGCACATCGGGGCGATTGGTCGCCGCAATCAAGATCACACCGGTATTTTGATCGAACCCGTCCATTTCAACGAGCAGTTGATTGAGCGTCTGTTCGCGCTCATCGTGGCCCCCGCCAAGACCAGCGCCGCGCTGGCGGCCAACTGCATCAATTTCGTCGATAAATACAATACAGGGCGCGGATTTTTTCGCCTGATCGAAAAGGTCACGAACGCGCGACGCGCCGACACCAACGAACATTTCAACGAAATCCGAACCGGAGATCGAAAAGAACGGAACGCCCGCCTCACCTGAAATCGCGCGCGCTAGTAGCGTCTTGCCCGAACCAGGCGGTCCTAACAGCAATACACCTTTGGGGATGCGCGCGCCGAGGGCTTGAAATTTTTTGGGATATTTGAGGAACTGAACGACTTCTTCGAGCTCTTGTTTGGCTTCTTCCACACCGGCTACGTCCGCAAAGGTAACTTTCGGGCGATTCTCCGAGAGCATTTTTGCTTTTGAGCGACCGAACGACAGCGCTTGACTTCCCCCACTTTGCGCCTGCCGCAGAATGAAAAACAAGAACAGCGCCATGAGCACAAGCGGCAAGAAACCAATAAGGTTGCTGAGCAGGGCGCTATTATTTGGTGTCTCACTATCGACGCTGACCTTATGCGCCTGTAGGAAATTTGAGAAAGCGAAATTATATTCCGGAATCGACACCGCATATTTGGTGCCATCCTTAAGTTCGCCCAAGGCCTCGTGCCCGGTCACTTTAAAATCTTTTACTTGACCCGCGACGACCTTGTCGTAGAACTGGCTATAGGTCAGTTTCGAGGTGCTGTTCTGGGGCAGCACGACGCGTTCCACAATGAAGAACACGGCGATGATGGCCAGAATGACCATAATGATAGTCCGAAGATGTTTGCCCACGTTGCTTTACAAAAACCTTATTAGAATGGCATCACGGCACGTGACGCCTGGCTGCTCGCGCCTTTTTGGGATGGTCATACTTTACTGAATACCCAAGAATGGAGCCGAGCTAAATAGGGGAGGTTCCGGTACGCTTCTTGGTAGTCCAAACCGTACCCTACGACGAATGCATCGGGTGCTGTTAACCCAACGTAATCAACGTGCACATCGAGCTGCCGGTTATAGGGCTTGTTGAAAAGCACGCACGATGCAAGTGAAGCGGGAGCCCGCTCGCGTAGCAGGCCCTGCAGGTATGCCAGCGTCAGGCCATTATCCACGATGTCCTCGACGATGACGACATGTTTTCCGGTGATATTCTCCGAGGTGTCCTTGAGCATTCGGACCTCTCCGCTGCTGCGGTTCGCGTTCCCATAACTGGAGACGGCCATATAGTCGATCTGGATTTCACTAGGGCCTCTTGGCACCGCTGCCAGCGCGCGAGCCAAATCGGCCGTGACATAGAGCGCTCCCTTTAACACCCCGATGAGCAGAAGGGGTTGCCCGGCGAAGTCCGCGGCGATGGCTTGGGCCAATCGCTCGATTGCCTCGGCAATTTGCTCCTCGTTGAAAAGCGTTTTTTCAATGGTTTCAGCGTAGGAACGAGCGGAATTCATGAGCGCTTCCGCACAGAAATTTCGCCATGATGGATCGCCAATTCAACCTCAGTATTCATAAAAAAGCGCCCGGAGCCATTGCGCTCCAGCGCGCGGACAGCCGCTTCGACGTGCTCGAAATCAACGTCTCGAAGGGCCTCGTTTTCTCGCAAAGCGGCCCGCACCCGCCGCCGGAGGACGGCGCGACCCTCGCCAGCCAGTTCCGCGCGAGACAGCTCGGCGGCTCGCGCCACTGCCTCATCCAGCCCTGGAAAGGCCGGCCGCAAGGCCTGGAGCGCTGCCCGGACAGCGTTGCGCCGGTATGTGCGATCGAGATTGGTCGGGTCAAGCGCATACGGCAGGGCCGCAAGATGACAGTAGTTCGTCATCGATTCGTGATCCAGGCGGAGGACCGGCCGGATTACATCCAGACCCGGGGCGAGCTTCCGGCGGGGAATCATTCCGGCGAGACCGTCGGGCCCCGTGCCTCGAAAAAGCGCCAGGAGAACGGTTTCGGTTTGATCTTCTGCCGTGTGGGCGGTCGCGATGGCCGAGGCCCCGAGCGCTAAAGCATGCGATCGCAGTGCCTCGTAGCGCGCGTCTCGCAGCGACGCCTCATCGCGCTTGCCCCCGCTGAGTGCAATGACTCTCACCGCGACGCCCAGGGTCGCTCCCACCCGGAGGACCACCGCCTCGTCTTGCCAAGCCGATTCCCGTAGCCCGTGGTTAATATGCGCCAGGCTCAGGCGCAGGTCCATAGCGGGTGCGATGGCTGCCAAGATTCCGGCGAGCGCAACGCTATCGGGACCGCCGGAGCAA
>JALYIF010000252.1 GCA_030775925.1 Vulcanimicrobiota bacterium
AAATAGCCCAGGGGCTTTCTGGGTTACTTTCAATCGAACTCGTTTTGGCGGCGCGTTTGCCTCAGAGATGCTTGCATTTACCGTCGCCGTAACGGTTGGGACAACTGCAAAATCTTTGTTGCACACAATTGTATAGGACGAAACACGGGCTTGCCCAGTAATATTTGCGGAAGCACATAGCGGCCCCGTGATCATCAGCGCCAGCGCGCCCGGAATTAATAACTTCATGCCTATATGCAGTCCTTACAAAGCGCTGGAATAGGGGGAACATTGTTCGACCATAGCGGTAGGACCTGGCCGCTTATACGGCTTTGTACATATAGACTTTTCTCAACGCTCGTGTAAATCGTTTTTAGTCCGGGCTCGTCGTGAAAATTGCTTATGTGCCCGAACAATTCCGCTGTCCCGCCGCCGCTAGGGTGCGCATGCCAAAAGCCAGCATATTTACGACGGGAACGGGAGATGTGTGGAGGGGCGATGGCCACACGTGGCGCTTCTTAGGGCGGTGGGCCATTACGCGCGATCCGTTCGGTACACTAAATTCCATTACCGATCAAGCCGGGCATACGGCCGACGGTACTATAAAAGGATGACCGTTGAGCTGACGACGCGGCGACAGCGTCCAGTATGAATGCGGTTTGACTCTAACTAGACTGCAGAAGCTGTCTTAGCCAAGGTGTAGAATGACGCCGAATGGCGTCTGTACCTTGGCTTGTGATTGCGCTCATCCTTACTGGGGTGGGCGCGAGTATTATTGGCTCCGTTGTGGGGCTGGGTGGCGGATTTATTACTGTGCCGGTGCTGCGCCTCGGATTTCATTATGCACCGGGTGCGGCAGCGGCCGCCTCGCTCGTACTGGTTTTTGCTAATTCCGTAAGTGCCAGCGTGCGATTTGCCATGCAAAAGCGCATCGCATTCGATCTGGCCGTCCCGATTGCTATCGCCGCCATCCCCGGTAGCGTCATTGGGGCGCTGCTGAGTGCCCGCACGACGGGACAAACTTATGACGTGCTGTATGCGATCTTTCTCTCGGCCATTGCAATCGATGTCCTACGGCGGACTTTTCAAAAGCGGCCAGCGATCGAAAACGAAACGCCCGTGCTTCCAACGCCTGAGCCGGCGTGGTGGATATTTTCGATCGTAGGTTTTGTTGTGGGGCTGGTCTCCAGCCTGTTCGGCATTGGAGGCGGTGTGATCGTAGTGCCGATTTTGCTCTACACAACCAAAAAGGATCTCCACATAATCACCGCCACATCGACGGCCGTGATTGCAATGACTGCACCTGTGGGGATTGTCGTGCAAGGTTTCGAGCACGATCTAGCCTGGAACTCGGCGCTCGCCCTAGGAGGCGGTGGCTTAATCGGCGGGCAGATTGGAGCAATTCTTTCGCAGCGGATTTCGTCGGTTCAGCTCACGATTCTGCTAGCGATGGCGATGATGGCCGCAGCGGGGGCAATGGTACTAAAGCATCTCTTTTAGCGGCGACCGCGTTGAGCAGCCATTGCAACCGTGGAACCCGCTTCGCGCAACTCGACGATTTCGTAAATGGTCAACGGAAAACGCGCATCGAAGCCACGCTTGCTGCAACGTCCGCAGCTCATTGGTGCGGTGGGCCGCCGTTTGCGCAGAATTTCCATCGCGCACTTTGCGCAGCGCAGGATATAACGCTTCTTACTCTCGTTGAACGGGGCCACATTGCCCATATCATGGTAGATTGAGCCAATCCCGCATTCGCGCATCTTCTTCTTAAAAGCGGCCGTGTGGCCGGGGTCTTGCCCGCGCGCGTGCAGCCAGGCGTGAATCATTTCATGTAAGAGCGTATCCCGCAGCGCATCGGGTTTCTCGGCAAAATGCTTTGGGGAAAGTTCGATCACCATCGGGCGGCTGCTATAGGTTATGCGTCCAGCGGAGTTTGAAAACCGAGCATTGTAAGCAATTTTGCATGCTGGAATCTCGCCGTTAAAATGCAGATTGTTCAGTTCGGCAAACAGGAGCTGGAGCGTGGATTCATCGGGCAGCACGGATGACATTGTTCGATATCTGTCCAAAGCAATCTTTTGTGTCTACACCGCTCGGGCGCGGGCTTCCACCGCGCATCTACCTTCCGCTCTTCCTGGTCCTTGCCGTCGCGTTTCTTGCCGCCATGGGATATTTTTTACGCATTGGCTTCGGCGTCACCGGATCGACCTTGGGGCCCGGCGCAAATGAGGCCAAGCCGGCCACCGTCCAGCAACCGCAAAACGTGCAGGTCGGAGGCGGCCCGCCTCCAGCCGTACAGGCTCAACTCGGACAGTTGCGCGCCCAAATTGCGGCCCATCCCCACGACGATGTCGCGCTCGTTCAACTCGGCGACCTGTATCTGGCCGTGCAGAAATATGCGCAGGCCGTTCCACTGTACAAGCAAGCCTTGGCGGCAAATCCCAACAACGTCGCCGCGAAGGCCGGTCTAGAAGAAGCAAACAATGGTCTAGCGGAGGCAAGGCATTGAAACTCTACATCTCATGCGATATGGAAGGCACCGCGGGCGTCTGCAGTTGGCAGCAGTGCGATCCCAGCAACACGACTGAGTACCCGTACTACCGGCGCTTAATGTCTCAAGAAGTTCGGTCTGCCATTGATGGAGCGCGCGAAGCCGGCGTCACCGACGTGCTTATTAACGACTCGCATTCCTCCATGCGCAACGTGCTGTGGGAAGAGCTCCCCTCAGACGTCCGTATGATCTCCGGAAATCGTAAACCGTATTCCATGACGCAAGGACTCACAGCCGATTTTTCGGCCGCATTTTTTACCGGATATCACGCACCGAGCGGTGCGGCCGACGGGACCCTGGAGCACACCTATACGCCAAGCACGATCTCAACCGTTCGCATCAACGGTACGCTCTGCAGCGAAGCGACGCTTAATGCGGCCATTGCCGGCAGCTACGGTGTACCCGTGGCCCTCATAACCGGCGACCAAACGACGATCGCCCATGCGAAAGAGCAGATGCCGTGGATCACCGGCGTCGTGGTGAAAGAATCGATTGGAAAGTTCTCCGTTAACTCGATATCGCCGCAAGCGGCGCGCGACGCCATCCGCGCGGGGGCCCACAAAGCCATCAAGCAAATCGGAAATGCAAAACCATTTACGTTCGAACCGCCCATTACAATGGAGATCGACGTCATGCTCACAGAGCAAGCCGAATATATCGAATTGATACCGGGATTTGAGCGAATTGGGGGAAGGACCGTGCGATTCATCCATGATGACTATCGCACGGTCTTCCGCTCATTTATTGCGGCATTCCGGCTGGGTGCCGCCGCAAACGCTCCTTAGCGACTGGTTTTCTTGCGCCGCCCGGGCTTGCCAGCAGGCTTGGCGCTGTCGGGATGCTCCATGGACGCAGCTGCATCTTCGATGATCCCCGCGCCCATCTCAACCATGTGACTGATCTGTTTGACGCGGTGGCTAACTTTACGCACGGTACGCGTTGCCTTTTTGGCCCCACTAGCAACCTTCTTAACCGCGCTGTTGGTTTTCTTGGCGGCTTTTTTGACCGCGCCCGGCGCCTTCTTCACGGCCTTGCCTGCCTTCTTCATCGCAGATCCGGCCTTCTTACGAGCGCCTGCGACTTTCTTACGGGCCCCGGTGGTTTTCTTGCGAGCTCCGGTCGTCTTCTTGCGGGCGCCGGTCGCTTTTTTGCGAGCCCCGGTCGTCTTCTTGCGAGCGCCGGTGCTTTTCTTCGCGGCGGTGGGTTTTTTGCGCGCCTTCTTGCGTGCGGCCATAGTCACTCTCCTACAATAAATTGCCGCAATGCGGCCTGTTTATAGTACCGTTCCCTCTATTGC
>JALYIF010000253.1 GCA_030775925.1 Vulcanimicrobiota bacterium
ACGGCCAAGAGTTCTATGACGCCACCAATGGCACCGAATCCGCGGAGGCAAAATTGTTTCCCGAGCCCCTAAGGAGAAGCCGCATGATTCATTGTAGAGTAGTTGAGCGCTCCAGCACGGCGGGCGAACTTGTTGGGCAAATAGACAATACAACGGGCTGGTTGGTGGGTCGCATTCAGGGACCGATAAAGCTCGACGGTCGACCCGGAGTGGGATACTTCTCTAATAATCTCATTATTGATTGCGACTCGAAAAGCACGCTAGTAGGGTTCGAGTTAATGTGCGCTTCAAAACGCCACCAAATCGGAGAAAGACCAATCATCGCTGCTCAGAGCGGAATTCGAAGTCTGGTTATTGTTGATGCTGACCATGATGAGCGGGATGCGATCTTGATTACGGACGCGGCTTATTCATTCGTGAGAGTACTTTTGGTTCCAACGGCAACGGTGGGCACGTGGTACTATGTATCGCGTTCCGTCCTCGCAAGGGTCAACGCCGACGGAACCTGGGAAGAAATTCTTGTTTTACCTGCGGCTCCAGCAACGGCTTTATTAAATCCGCTGTCCCGGTAACTCCGACAGGAATTGTTACGGTTCCAATGCTTCGAAGCTCTTGTTAAGGTTCGAGCGAGGGTCGACGTCTGCGTACCGCAAGAAACCCAGCAATCCAGGCGCCCGAAACCTAATGGCCGTTCACGAGGCGGGCAATTCCGAACGCAACAGCAGCCGCTATGCCGCCGATTGCGACGGTTTGAAAGGCGCTGGGTATCCAGGCCAGGCCGGTCAATTTGCCTTTAATCGCGCCAAATAGAAACAGCGCTAAAAGCGTGAAGGCGGCGGAAAAATACAATGCACGCGTCGCATCTTGAAAAATCATGTACGGAAGCAGCGGAACCAAGCCGCCGAGCACGTACGACCCTCCGATTGTTAGGGCGCTTATGGGAGCCCTTTTTTGATCCGGTTGATCGAGTTGCAGTTCGAATCGCATCATGAAGTCGACCCAACGCTTCTTATCCGAAGTAAGCGAGGATGTGATGCGGTCGGCTTCCTCATTGCTTAGGCCATAGTCGCGGAAAATTTTGGAAACTTCGCGCGCCTCCTCATCGGGAATCTTGCTCACTTCCTCAAGCTCTCGTTTGCGTTCGCTGTGATAGTGTTCGAAGTCGGTGCGAGCCGCAAGGTAACCGCCTAGTCCCATTGAGATGCCGCCGGCAGCAAGTTCTGCCACACCTGCGGTGACGATAATGTGGGAAACGGCGATGGCGCCGGAGATGCCCGCTGCTAGCGCAAACGGTACCGTCAATCCATCGGACATGCCGATGACGACATCGCGCACCGTCTCCGTGGCGGTGAAGTGGCGCTCCTGGTGTGCCTGGCGCGGAATGCGAGACCGTTTCATGATTTTTGCTGCTCCTCTTACGGGCAGCCTTACTCTCTGCGTCAGCGAGCCCCTGTTCGGGTTTTTTGCAAGCGCACAAGGCGCGAGCGCGGGATGATTTCCCGGCATTCGCCGGGTATATGAGGCCAACGATCAAGTCTCCAATGTTTCGTGAAATGGAATCGCCAATGCTTGAGAACGAACCCACGATCGTAACCCTCCATGGGCTTTACGATGACGGCCGGCGTGAGGAATTGGCGCTTGCGCTCATCCCAATTCTTTCCGGGCAGTCGACAACGATCAATTTTTCGAATGTTGAACACATCGATGTTGCTGCGCTTGCGAGTTTGCTCCCCGCATTGCAGTCGAGGGCTGATGAGGGAAAACCGTTCGTTTACGCAACGGGTATGAACGATGACGTACGAAGCTCGTTGCAGCGCGCAGGCTTGACAGCGTATTTCAAAGAGGGTTAAGCCCTTGCTGGCGTGGATCCATGAAGAGATGCGCCCCATTGCCGAACTCAGGTGAGGACGCCCTTATTTTCGTTCGCGGCCTGTTGCTTTGTCATTTCGATGGGACGCTGAAACATAGTGAACCCGCGCAGCGTTTTCTGAAGGGCGATATTCTTAGAGCTCTGCTGGGTCGCGGAATTGCGGCAATTTCGAGGAGCAAAGACGATGCAGGGTCCGAACACTGATCTAAGCAACCCACGTTTCATCACCGACTTCCCTTAAGGAGTACCCTCTTTCATGAACCTGCGAGCAATCTTCATGGCTACAATACTGGCGGGCGTTGCCTGCGGGCCTGCGCTGGCTCAAGGGCACTATACCGGCATGGAACTCGCGAAGTATGCCAAGGTAAGCATCGTGCAGGCGCGCGTCATTGCGCTTAAAACGGTTCCCGGCAAAATCGTCGCCGAAGAACTTGAGAAAGAAAAAAGCGGTCTTCGTTACAGTTTTGACATCAAAGTTGGCACGAAGACGCGTGAAGTTGGCGTAGACGCAAAGACCGGCAGAGTGATCGAAAATATCGTCGAAGGGAAGAATCCCGACTAAGAACTTCGTGGCTACCTCGGGGTCACTGGTTCTGATCGGCGCGGTTGCCGCCGTTGGCGTTTTGCACACGATCGTGCCCGATCATTGGGCCCCGATCACCATGCTCGCACGCCAACAAGGTTGGACGAAGGCTCATGTCGTGCGCGCCGCCGCTCTCGCCGGTAGTGGTCACACAATTTCGACGTTGATTATTGCCGTGTTAGTCTGGGCGCTCGGCACGGCCGTCGCGCTTCGCTTCGGGAATCTCGTTAGTAGTATCTCGAGCATTGCACTCATCGCGTTTGGCTTGTGGATCGCTCTATCGTCGATTCGGGAAATGCGTGAACAGGAACACGAGCTCGGGCACTCACACCTCGGGCACGCACACGTGCATCGTCATGAGGAAGCGGGCGAGGAGCACCGGCACTTTCACGAACATCACGAACATGACTGGCACGCCCCCGATGCTGCGCAGTTGCATGATCACGAGCACAAGACTTCATCACGAACCGCGCTTTTGCTGATCATCGGCTCGTCGCCGATGGTTGAAGGTATTCCGGCTTTTTTTGCTGCTTCGAAATACGGCGTGCCGCAGCTCGTCACCATGACGATTGTTTTTGCAGTCTCGACCATTGCAACGTATATCGTGACTTGCCTACTGGGCGTGGCGGGTCTGGAACGCGTGGGTTTCGGCAAACTAGAACGCTACGGTGAAGTGCTAAGCGGCGCGTTCATTGCGCTAACGGGCGTCGTGTTTTTCTTTATTTCGTAACGAGGGAAAGTATTGGCTGACCACAAGCTCAGGGCAGCGGAGCTAGGGTGACCGTTAGTTTCTGACTTGAGGCCCGTCTTGGCTTGCCAGCGCTGCGACCATCTCCTTGACCGAGGCGATATCGATCTGCGTCTTTTCTGCAATGGCGAGAAGAATTTGCTCCTGTACTTCTTGATGGTAGAGTAAGCGCGAAATGGCGTCGTGATCGTGTTCGGCGCGTAGCTCGGCGTGGGATGATGATTGACGCTGGCCGACGGCGAGCACGAAGATCAGGACGAGCTGCAGCACATTCGAGCACGTGAGCAAGAAAACAAATGGAAACGGGTCCCATTTCGTGATGAGGCCCACGACGATCCAGACGATCTGCAGCGCAATAGCCAGGCCTAGGGCCGCCGGCGCGCCGGTTGCGTCGGCGATCCGTTTACAGATTTGCTCGGTCTTGGAGAGTCCGTCCGCGTGCTCGCGGTTCGTATCGTGCAAAAGCGGATTATGCAGGATATC
>JALYIF010000254.1 GCA_030775925.1 Vulcanimicrobiota bacterium
GAGAATCCGCTGCCTCTCTCGGTCCTCATGTACGTATGCGAGAAATGCAATACGCCGACACGTGTTCGCCATGGTGCGGGGCCAAATGGATCCTCCCAGCGGTCGTGCGCCAAGTGCGGCGAGCCGGCGCGTGAAAGCGTTAAGGGTAAAAAGTGATGCTGTCTACCATGATCTCTAGCAATATCGGGCCGATTGCGGAGGCGCCACGTGTGGCGCTTGCCTCACATTGCAGTCCGGAGGGGTGCAATTAAATGGCTGAACTACGTTTAAAAGAGAAATACAAATCCGAAGTTCGCAAGAAATTGCAGGACAAGTTCGGCTATGAGAACGTCAATATGATTCCCAAGTTGGAGAAGGTCGTCATTAACATGAGTGTTGGCGACGCGATCACCAACAGCAAGATTCTGGATGTCGCCGTGAATGAGCTCCAGGCGATTGCCGGCCAGAAAGCCGTCATCACCAAGGCGAAGAAGTCGATTGCGGCATTCAAACTACGCGAAGGCATGAACGTCGGCTGCAAGGTGACGCTTCGTGGCGAACGCATGTACACGTTCTTGGACAAGTTGTTTAACATTGTATTACCGCGTATTCGCGACTTCCGCGGCCTTTCGCGCAAGTCGTTCGACGGACGTGGCAACTACAACATGGGTCTCAAGGAGCAATTGGTGTTTCCTGAGGTCAACTTTGACAAAGTCGAAAAGGCTCGCGGCATGGACATCGTCATCGTGACGACTGCTAAGACTGATGAAGAAGCAACGGAATTCCTCACCGAGATGGGTCTTCCACTACAGAAGGTGCGCGTTTAATGATTGCTTTCACCACACTTAACACGCAAATCGGGCCGATCGCGGAGGCGCCACGTGTGGCGCTTGCTCCACATTGCAGCCCGGAGGGATGCAAGTAATGGCTAAAACAGCGTTAATCGAAAAATCTAAGCGTACGCCGAAGTTTAAGGTGCGCGCCCACAACCGTTGCAAGACGTGTGGCCGCCCGCGCGGCTTCTATCGCAAGTTCGCGATGTGCCGTATTTGTTTCCGTGAGAACGCCCACAAAGGCTTCATCCCGGGCATCACCAAGGCGTCTTGGTAAGGGAGAGAATGAAGTAAATGGGAGTTATTACCGATCCGATCGCCGATTTGCTGACCCGCATCCGCAATGGCAACACCTCGCACCATAAAACGGTCGATGTGCCTGCTTCAAAGATGAAGATCGCTGTCGTGAAGATCCTTAAAGATGAAGGCTTCATCACCGAATTTGAGCGTCTGGAAGAGGGCCCGCAAGGCGTCATCCGTGTGACCCTCAAGTACGGTCCCGAAAAAGAGAAAGTTATAACCGGCCTTCGCCGCATCTCGCGTCCCGGCTTGCGCGTCTACACGAACAAGACCGAGATTCCACGCGTGCTCGGCGGCTTGGGGTTGGTGATCATGTCCACGTCCCGCGGCATCATGTCCGGTAAACGTGCGAAAAAAGAAGGCTGCGGGGGCGAAGTCCTTGCGTACGTGTGGTAACTGATTATGTCTAGAATTGGAAAATTACCGGTCGCAGTGCCGAGTGGCGTCAATGTCGACATCAAAGAGAATGAAGTGCACGTCAAAGGGCCCAAGGGCGAATTGAACCAGCACATTCTTCCGCACGTGAGCGTGAAGCTTGAAGACGGCCATGTGCTTATCGAGCGCAAGGGTGACAACAAGGACCAACGCTCGGCGCACGGTTTGACCCGGACGCTCATCAACAACATGATCGAAGGCGTTACCAAGGGCTTTCGCAAGAGCCTGGAGATTCAGGGCGTCGGCTATCGCGCTGCGAAGAGCGGTGAGAAACTAAATCTTACGCTCGGCTTTTCGCATCCGGTGAGTTACGACGCACCCAAGGGCATCGGCTTCACGGTCGAAGGTACGAACAAAGTTCATGTCGATGGCATCGACAAACAGCAGGTCGGCCAAGTCGCCGCCGAGATTCGCAGTTTGCGTCCGCCGGAGCCCTACAAGGGCAAAGGCATTCGTTATGAAGGCGAAGTCGTGCGCAAGAAGCTCGGTAAAGCGGGCAAGGCAGGTAAGAAGTAATGATTACCGCCTCACATACTACAGCAAAATCTGGCCCAATCGCGGAGGCGCCACGTGTGGCGCGTACTCTGCGTGTAAGCCCGAAGGGGTTACACTAAAATGGCTGCAATCTCTAAAGACCTTTCGCGTCAGAAGCGGCACCGTCGCTTGCGCGTGAAGCTATCGGGTTCGGCCGAGCGCCCACGCTTGTTGATTCGCCGTACGCTGCACCATATCTACGCAACCGTCGTTGACGATGCAAAGGGCCATACGATTGTTTCCGCATCGACGCGCGACAAGGGCACGGCCGATGGCCTTGCTTCGAAGACCAACATCGACGCCGCCAAGAAAGTTGGCGCCGCGGTTGCTGCAAAGGCCAAAGAAGCCGGCATTAACACGGTCGTCTTCGATCGCAGCGGTTTGAAATATCACGGACGCGTTAAGGCGCTTGCCGATGCAGCGCGTGAAGCTGGACTGGAGTTTTAATGAATATCACCACAAGTGCAAAGCGACCCCTCGGGGCATCGCGCATCCAAGGTCATCGTGCGGGAGCAATGATTTGGGGGGGGCCCAGCTTGGCTGGGGGGCACGCAGCTGAGAGCGGAGTGCCTGTAGAATGAATTATCGTGGGGGTCGCGATCGCGACAACAGTGGATTCGAAGAGACTGTCGTACGCGTAAACCGCGTTGCGAAAGTTGTTAAAGGCGGAAAGCGCTTCAGCTTTAGCGCGCTAGTGGTTGTCGGCGATCGCAAGGGAAAAGTCGGCTTCGCCATCGGCAAAGCGGGCGAAGTTCCTGAAGCCATTCGCAAAGCGGTGGAAGCTGCCAAGAAAAATTGCATCACGGTTCCGATGGTCGAAAAGACCATTCCGCACGCGCTGACCCATTCGGTCGGTGCGGCGCGCGTAATGCTCAAGCCGGCATCGCCCGGTACCGGCGTTATCGCCGGTGGTGCGATGCGTGCCGTCTTGGAACTGGCCGGTCTTCATGACATCGTCACCAAGTCGCTTGGAACCAGCAATCCGATCAACGTCGTTTTGGCGACGATCGAGGCGCTGCGCCTCCTCAAAACCGTCGAACAAGTCGCGCAATTGCGTGGCAAGACGACGGCCGAAATTTTCGCAGCATAACGAAATAATAGTACTTTGGGCGACCCTGGGGGGACGCTCACTTTAAGGAAAGGCTAAAGGAGCCCGAGGACTGGGGGCCCCACAACGTGGGGGGCGCACAGTCAGACGGAGCGCCTTAAAACAAGATGGCAGAAAAGAAGAGCAGCGCTAAAAAAAGCCCTGCAAAAAAATCGACAGCTAGCGCAAAGTCCAGCACGAAGGCTGTCGCAACGAAGAAGACTGTCGCAACAAAGAAGACTGTCGCCACAAAGAAGGCTGCTGCGCCCGCGGTTGCCCGCGGCGCCGGCTTGGGTAAAGCCAGCTCCGGTTTGACGCTCTCACAGGTCATTCCAAACAAGCATTCACGTCCAAAGCGCACGCGTGTCGGTCGTGGCCACGGTTCGGGGATGGTCAAGACGGGTGGCGAAGGCGGCAAGGGACAAACCGTTCGCTCCGGCGGCGGTAAGGGCCCAGCGTTTGAAGGCGGCCAGACACCCTGGGCGCGTCGTCTTCCGCATAAGCGCGGCTATTCGCAAAAGGCACGCGACATCGGCCATTTCCGCACGGAATTTGCCGTCGTGAATTTGCATGACCTTGCCGATTGGGATCCTTCGGTTGAAGTGAGCCCGCAAACCCTCAAGGTTGCGCGCAAGATCACCAATTTGCAGGATGGCGTGAAGATACTTGGCGGCGCGAAAGCCGGCAAGACCCTTCCAAATGGCCTGCGCTTCAAAGACGTTTTGTTCAGCGGTAGTGCCAAAGAAGCACTTAAGGCCGCCGGCGCCCAGATCGAAGGCGAGTAGAATTTGATCAACACGTTTCGCGCGGCACTCTTAGTTCCGGACATCCGTTCACGGATCGCGTTCGTTTTCGGCGCCTTCACGCTGTTCGTATTCATGATTCACGTCCAGATTCCGAACGTCAATGAGGCTGCATGGAGCAATGCACTTAAGGGCGGGACCTTTGCGAATTTCCTGGGCTTTCTCTCCGGGGGAGCCTTACAAAAACTCTCGGTAATTGCCATGGGTATCACGCCGTACATTAATGCATCAATCATCATGCAATTGATGACCGTCGTGTTGCCGCAGTTGGAAGAGATGGCTAAGAAGGGCGGCGAGGAAGGCCGCAAAAAAATCAGCCAATATACTCGGTGGCTGACAATCGTCTTGGCAGCCGTTCAAGCGACCTTCATGGTGCGCTTTATGAACAGCGCCGGTGTGTTCTACGATCACAGCCTTGCGTATCAGCTCTTCGTAATTCTTACCATTGTCTCGGGAACGATGTTTCTCATGTGGCTGGGCGAGCAGATCACCGACCGCGGCATCGGCAACGGCATTTCGCTGATCATCTTTATTGGTATCGTCTTGCGCTATCCCACCTACGCCAAGCAAACGATCGATGCGGCGGCGGGCGGAAGCTTCCCGATATTCAATATTGTTCTGTTCTTCGTGATCGCGCTGGTCACCATCGTTTCCATTATCTTCTTGTATCAGGGGCAACGCCGCGTTCCGGTGCAGCAAGCGCGCCGCACCGTCGGGCGCAAAATGTTCGCCGGGCGGTCGACCTATATTCCGTTGCGCCTCAATAATGCGGGCGTGATCTCGATCATTTTTGCGATCTCGATTTTATTGCTGCCCCAGCAAGCCCTTTCGTGGTTCAATCATCCCGGGTCGACTGGTGGCTTCGGTGCCAGCGTGTCTAATTGGCTGGCCGCCTACTTTAGCCCTAATTCGACGCTGTACAACTTTGTCTATTTTGCTCTTGTGGTCATCTTCACGTTCTTCTACAGTGCGATCGTCGTGAACACGCGCGATATTGCTGACAATCTCAAGAAGAGCGGCTCGTTTATTCCGGGGATCCGCCCGGGACAGCCAACCGTAGACTACATCAACCGCATTTTGCTGCGCATCACGACGGCAGCCGCGATCTATCTCGGCTTGCTGGCCGTGCTGCCGACTTCGCTCGAGCGCGGCCTGGGCGTAACGACCTTCTATCTAGGGTCAACTTCGCTGCTCATCGTGGTGGGTGTCGCACTTGATACCATGACGCAAATCGAAGCGCGTCTTGCTATGCGTGACTACCGCGGGTTTATTAAGCGCTAACGATGCGACTGATCTTTTTGGGACCACCCGGAGCCGGCAAAGGGACGCAAGCGCGCGTCCTCGAGCAACGCTTTGGTGCGCGACAAGTCTCAACGGGCGATATCTTGCGCGAGCATCGCGTGAAGAAAACGCAATTGGGCGAACAAGCGCAGGGTTTCATGGATCGTGGCGAGTTGGTTCCTGATGAACTTATCATCAAGATGATTGAAGGCGAACTCGAGGGGGCTAAAGGCTTCATCATGGACGGGTTTCCCCGGACGGTTGCGCAGGCCGAAGCCTTCGATGCGTTCCTCGAGAAACAGCGCATGGATCTCAACGGCGTCGTGATGTTTAACGCAGACCGTGATACGCTCCTAAAGCGCATTACGGGACGTTGGACAAATCCGCGCAATGGCCGCACGTATAATGAAACGAGCAATCCACCGCGTGTCCCGGGCGTCGATGATGATGATGGCGGCCCGCTCATTCAGCGGGAAGACGACAAGGCTGGTACGGTCGCTAAACGTTTAGACGTCTTCGAGGCTCAGACCAAACCGCTCGTGGAATATTATCGCGCAAGCGGCAAGCTTATTGAAGTTAATGGGCTGCTCGACGTCGATCAAGTGACTTCGGCACTGGTAAGCGCACTTGATGGCGGCGAACAGGGCCGGGCCGCCTCATGATTACCATGAAATCGGCGCGTGAGATCGAGACAATGCGCCGCAGCGGGAAGATCACGTCGAAAGTTTTAGGCGATCTCATGCGCGCCGCCAAACCAGGTATGACGACCCGCGATTTGGATGCGCTTGCGGAAA
>JALYIF010000255.1 GCA_030775925.1 Vulcanimicrobiota bacterium
TGCGTGAGGCTCATGAAAAGCAGTGAAGGTGACGGCTCGCTTGAGGGTGTGTGTGCAGGCAGCAAATCGAAATCGGTCTTGCCTGCGCTGAATTCTGCGACATGCATGGTCTTGTTCAGTTTATGCATGAGCAGCGCCCGGCTGAGCAGCCCGGCTTGCTGCGAAATGTGGGCGCGGATGCCCAAGTCCTTGTTGCTCGAACTGAGCGAGCACATGAGACTGTTTTGTAAGATGTAGTGCGGAACTTGTCCAAAGGACTCTGCAGTAAACAGCTTTTTCACGATGCCGAGCGAGGCTTTGTCAAAGGTCGAATAGAGTCGCGGCTCCGCCGGCGTCGCAGCGGCGACCGTCTGTGGGACGGTGGTTTCGACGTCCACGGATTCGGACGCGGGGGCTTTGACTTTTGCCTTCGGTTTTGGCCGCGCCTTGGGTTTGGTCTTGGATGTGCCTTCCGTCGCGGGCTTGCTCGGTACCGCAGGCTGGGGCCCAAGCTCGACCGGCGATTCCACTACGAGATCCGGCATAAAGAAGAGTGGGGTATCGGGGAGTTTTGGCGCTTGTCCATCTTGGTGCGAAAATTCTGCGTGCTCTTGGTCATCCAGTTCGTAGAAGGGGCGATCCACTTCGGGCGCGGCGGGCCGATAGGCGGCGGGGAGTTCGGCAGTCGATGGCGCCAGCGCTCGAGCCAGTAATATTGGCGAGCCACCGGTAATGCCGGAATTTTGCGATGCAACGCGCGGCGCGACGACGAGCGGCTTGGTGCCGGCAAGGACGGAGATTTTCCACACGAAACCGAGTCGCTGCCCGGCTTCCAGCCGCTCGACCAGGTAGCCGGCGCCGAAAAAAGCGTCTACTTGCGAATCGGAGAGAGCGCGACCGTCAACGCTGAGCGATCCTGGCCGGTAGGCACTGTGCCCGGGTACCGGGACGGTGATGTTGAGGCCGGTGACTGGCTGGTCGCCATCGCTGTGCACCGCAAGCGAAAGCGTAACGACGGCACCTTGAATCAGTTTGGCATTCGGTGTGGCAGCGAGATCCACGGTAAGACGGGCACCGGATAGTACCGGCTTGGTTTCCTCTTCCAAGGGAATCGCTTCGTTCATCTCGGCATGCGTACCGGTCCAATTCGGGCGAGCCGGCGCCTCTTTCCCAAGTGCCTTGCGCTGAAGCTCGAGCAGCCGCATGTCGGCACTCTGCTCGAAGGGATCCATCATGCGTTCCTTCGGATCAACCGCTCGAACCAGGTACGTGCCGGCGGCTCACCGTTTTGCGGGGTGACCGTTGCGGGCGCGGGCGGCGGCGCGATCGTAAGACCTCGGTTCAGAGCGGCGCTTCGGACGTGATCTTCAAAAACGCCACTGCTTCCTCGATCGGCTGCCTCTACCATCGCAGCATGTGCTAAGGTCGTGATGCGCCTTGGAAGGCCACCGGTGGCGCGGTACAGCAGATCGCGTGCCTCGTCGCTGAAAATTCGTTGCCCCGATGCTAGGCCGGCCCGCGACAAGCGATACTCAATCATGCTTTGGGTGACGCCGGCATCGAGTGGCTCGAGGCGCACCCACAGGTCAACGCGGTCGGCTAGGTTTTGTTTTGTGACGATACGGCGCTCTAATTCGGATTGGCCAAACAACAAAATATTCAGAAGTTTTTTCTGTGGAATCTGATAGTTAAGCAACATGCGCAGCGCCTCAAGCGAGGCATCGTTGAGATTCTGCGCTTCATCAATAATTAACACCGGTGTGCGGTTTTCTAGAACGGCCGTATCGAAGAAAAAGTTCTTCAGGGCGTTCTTTAAAGCCGCGCTGGAGCGCGGCGGAAGGGCAAATCCAAACACCCGGCCCACTGAGATGAGAAACTCAATCTCACTGGCGAACGTGGGATCCAAAATTTTGCCGAGGACAATTGAATCGTCAGTGAGCAATTCTTGTTCGACGGCCGTGGAAAGGCTGGTCTTACCCGTTCCGGGCTCCCCAAGAATTACTGAAAGCCCGCGCGACTGCTCGATGGACGACAAGATGCGTCGCTTCGCACCCAGGGCCGCAACACTCTCGCAATAAAAAAACGGGTCCACCGTATCCAGAAATGGATCGCGATCCAGACCGAAGTGGTGGAAGTATTTGACCATCCTAACGTTGATTTATCCTCGTACCGATAAACTCATTGTAACGCCGGAGGATCGTCAATTGCCGCGCAGCGCCAGACCCAAGCAAGTGCCCGCCCACGGCTTGCCGGCGTGATTCCCTACGCCCGCCAGACCGTCGAGGACGAGGACCTTGCCGCGGTAAACCGGGTGCTGCGGTCCGAGTACCTGACCCAGGGACCCGAGAT
>JALYIF010000256.1 GCA_030775925.1 Vulcanimicrobiota bacterium
CAACAACGCATGGAACAACGGGGAAGAACGCATGGACGATTCCCGGCGTCTTGCGCATTGCAGGCCGGCAAGACCCCGACAATCTCAACCAGCTCCTCGGAACGCAAACCGTCGATACGGATCTCGCAATGTTTTGGAGCGGTTTTCTCTTTAATTGGAGCGACGAGAATCATCTCGTTCCCGAACTCGCCGAGCGCGAACCAACGCTAAAGAACGGAGGCATTTCCAAAGACGGCTTGAGCGTCACCTATCATCTGCGCCGTGGCGCACGCTGGCAAGACGGCGCTGCGTTTAGCGCTGACGACGTTATTTTTACCTGGCAGCAGATGCTTAACCCGCAAAACCTGATCGTCAGCCGCGAAGGCTACGATGTCGTCTCGTCTATCGACCGCCGAGACGCCTTCACCATCGTGGTGCATCTCAAGCGCCGCTACGCACCCTTTGTTTCGTCGTTCTTCACGATGGCCAATCATAGCGACTTCATTCTGCCAAAACATCTGCTGGCAAAATATCCGAACTTGAACCGCGTTTCGTATAACGAGCATCCCATCGGCACGGGGCCGTTCCGCGTGACCTCCTACGAGCGCGGGTCGAAAATTATTTTTGTGGCAAATGACAACTACTGGCGCGGCCCGCCCAAGCTGCGGCGCATTGAATATAACTTTATCCCCAGCGACCAAACCTCGCTCGCGCTCATTCAATCGCATCAAATCGATATGTTCTACCGGGCACCCGAAACAATGGCCGCGACGGTTCGCGACATTCCGGGCACGCGAGTCAATCTCTCCTCGTTTACACGCTTTGCCGATCTTGGACTCAATGCATCCACCCCCGCACTGCACGACGTGCGCGTGCGCCAAGCGCTGGCATTTGCAACTGACCGGAATGCGCTCATCGAGAAAGTGACCCACGGAATCGCGATCCCCGGGGATACCGATCAGCCCCCGTTCTTCTGGGCCTACAATCCGCACGCGAAGCACTACCCGTACGATCTTGCAGCGGCGGCAACGTTGCTTGACGCATCGGGATGGCGCATGGGTGACCACGGCATCCGCATCAAAAACGGCGAACCGCTTACCTTAACGCTCGTCGGTTTCACAGGTTCGGGAACGGCCAGCTCGGCAGAAGTGCTCGTTCAAGAACAATGGCGCCGTGCCGGCATCGATCTGGCGATCAAGAATTTTCCATCGAGCCAACTGTACGCAACCAAGGGTATGGGCGGGATCGAACAGTCGGGCAAATTCGATGTAGCCTTCGAAAATTGGGCCAATGGTACTGACCCGGATGAATCCATTCTGCTGGGGTGCTTGATGGTGCCTCCAGCGGGCTGGAATATCTACCACTTTTGCAACGCGTCGCTCGATGCCGCCGAACGTACGGGATCCTCAAACTACGATCCGGCGGTTCGGCGTGCGGCTTACGCGCGTGTTCAAGCCATAGCCGCCGCTCAACTTCCGTTCATCATGCTGTGGTATCAACGTCAGCTTGACGTCGTCAATACCGACCTAAAGAACTACAAACCCGCGCATGCCGTAACGCCGTTCTGGAATACCTGGGAATGGTCGATCTAGGCGTCGCCGTAGGACGCGCTCGGGCCTAAGGCCTGGAACGCCTGGTATACGCCAAGCCGAAACGGGCGGAATGACGGGGCTTCAGCGTGCCCGCGGCCTCCAGCCTACGCGGCGAAACGTTAAGCCCTGGTAATGAAAAACGGAATGCGCTGCCCGCGCAAGAAGCAGCATCCTTAAGAATGCTCGCCCTGCGGGAAGACCGCTCGAAACGTATGACCGCGCTGGCTCTTGCTTATGCAGGGCTCGCGCTTCTTGCTGCCCTGGATTGGTATGTTGCCAAAGTTCACATCGGCGCGCTAGCGGTCCTTCCACTCATCCTCATCGCCTATTTCGGAAACCGCACGCTTGCCATTGTTACGTCGGTTCCGTTTGCCGCTCTCTTTGCGATGCTCGATCACGACGTGTTTACCGCGGGCCACTCCATTGAGGCAAAGATTCCGACGGATGCGGCAATTCTTGGTATTACCTTTTTTGTCATTATCGTGGTAGTGGAACGATTGCGCCGGGCCGCATTGAACAACACGCTCTTGCAGAATAATTTGGAACACGTGCGGCGCACCGCCGAGCGCGACGTGCTGACAAAGTTACCCAACCGAACAGCATACAGCAACCGGCTCGAGCAGTTGATTGCCGTCTCAGCAATAACGAACGCGCCGTTTGCAGTACTCTTCGCTGACTTGGACGGTTTCAAAGCGGTAAACGACGCGCAAGGGCATGATATCGGCGATCGCATCTTGATCCTGGCGGGAGAGCGCATTCGTTATGCAATGCGTTCGGCCGATATGGTGTCGCGCATCGGCGGGGACGAATTTGCCGCGTTGCTCGAGAGTGTCTCCGGCAGGGAAGAAGCTGCCATTATCGCCCGCAAAATTGAAGAGGCTTTTGGCGAACCATTTCGTGACGGCGCTAGCACGTATCAAATCGGGATTACCGTTGGCGTGAGCATCTACGGCGAAGACGGTGTGGATGAAGAAACGCTCTTACGCATGGCCGATCAGGCGATGTACGCCCGCAAGCGCCTAAAAAAGGCCGACGCGCCGGTCGCATAAGCGACGACCGGGAACGACAGGCGCAGACCCTGAATTGCAGTTACTGTGGAAGCTAAGCAGGGCGACGAGCAGAGCTACGCATTCGGGCCGTACCGAGTATCGTGCTCGGAGCGCGTTTTGCGCTTTGACGGGCAGCCAGTGATACTGGCAGCAAAAGCCGTCGATGTGCTCTTCGTGCTTCTGGCCCATCCGGACCGCGTCATTTCAAAAGCTGAGCTTATGGATAGCGTATGGCCAAGCGCCTATGTCGATGAAGCCAACCTTACGCAGAACATTTACCTGCTGCGCAAATTGTTTAAGCAACATCAGAGCGGTGTGTCGATCGAGAACGTGCCAAAGCAAGGCTACCGTCTTGTTGTTCCAAGCCTTCCGCCGCCGCTCCAACCGCAGCCTGCTCGCAGCAAACTCCTTGCCGCATTCGCACTCGCGTGTGCGGCGGTGATTTTCGTGTTTACACTGCGCTTTGGAGCGGGCACGCAGGCGCGCGCGCTCGAAGGAAATTCGCTCCGCGAATACATGCTCGCGCGGGATTATCAGAACTCCGGTTCGCAAAAGAAACTCGAGCGCAGCATTGCGCTCTTCACCCATGTCATTCACGCCGAGCCCTCAAGTGCGCTCGGGTATGCGGGCCTGGCGGTCAGCGACGCGAGCCTCTCTTACTACGTCTCAGATGAAACTCAGCAGGTACAGTTACGCGCGGATGCCATCAGCCTCGCACGCCAAGCGGTCCGCAAAGACCCTCAATCGGCCGACGCGTACGCTGCGCTCGGGGGCGCAGAGTTTTCCATCGAGCACGATGCGAAAGCGGCAAGTGCAAATTTTCAACGCGCACTGGCGATAAATCCGCGCCAGCTTAATGCGCTTGTATGGTACGGAACGCTGCTCCTCAACCAGGGTGAGGTCGGACAGTCGCGCCATCTCTTGACCCAAGCCATGGGCATTGCGCCGGACTCTTCCGGCACGATTGCGTCGCTGGCTTGGAGCGATTTTGTCGGTGGCGACTTCCCGGGTGCGATCGAACTCTCCAATCAGCAATTACTTGCTCAAGAGCAGCCCGTGCTCGCGCATATGACGCTTGCCAATGCGTATCTGCTGTCGGGAGACTACGTGCGCGCCGGTGACGCGATCCAAAAACTTTTGCGAGATCCGCGAACGCGAGTACAAGGGACGGCGCTGTTGGCGCAGCTGCACGCCGCCACCGGACACGGACGGCAAGCCGACGCAGAATTGCGTGCCTTGGACGGCACGACCGACCCGCGGACGATTGGCAGTTGGGGCGCAGCCTCGATCGCATCAGCTTATCTCGCCCGCGGAAATCGCCCATTCGCCATGACGTGGCTTGCGCGCGTTTCCCCCTGGGAGCGCGGCGAGATTTCAAAGGATCCCCGCTTTGTAGCGCTCAGTCATGATCGTGCGTTCGCTTCGTGGGCGCACGATTGAGGTTTTCTTGAACAGTCCTTGAAGCGCGAGCTTCACAATCGGGTTACGATTACGCCATCATGACGGTTCCCGCCGCGGCCCTGGGCCTCGCGCTCGTGTTCGCTATCTTCGCGCCAAGCGCCAACATACAGCGCATCTCGAACATCTCGTATATCGAAGATGGCTCCGATGCACACAAACTTGACTTCTTTCTGCCCGATAACCGGCCGGATGCGCCGCTTGTCGTCTTCATACACGGCGGCGCCTTCTTAGGAGGCAGCCGGCGCGAAGTCGCGGCCGTCGGCATCGACTTTGCCCATCAGGGCTTGGCCACCGCCGTCGTTTCATACCGGTTGTTTCCCAGCGCAAATGCCAAAGAGGCGACCCAAGATGTCGCGACGGCAATTGCCTGGGTCATGCGCCACGCGGCCGACTACGGAATTCATTCACGCAAAGTCTTTGTCGTTGGCCATTCCGCCGGCGCACAGATCGCGGCACTCATTGGCACCAACGCGCACTATCTGGAAACAGCCGGACTAACGTTACAATCGATCGGCAGTGTCTTTGCCGTTTCGGGTGCCTACGATCTGCGCGATCTTTCCGACGAACCCGACTCGTGGCAGCGCGTCGACGGACACATTTATGGTGAGACGCCGCAGCAACGCGCCGACGTCTCGCCCTCGCAACATATCGATGCGGCCGCGCCACCTATCGAAATTGCGTGCGGCACCGAGCAAGACAATCCCGGCTCGTGCGATCGCGCGTTGTATTTCCAACGCGCCTTGGTCAAGGCCGGCATCAACACAAAACTAATCAAAGAGAACGGCGCCAGCCATCTTGGCATGCTCGCGTGCCTCATCAACCCCAAAGATCCACTTAACGCAGAATTTCTCGATCTTATCGCCAGAACGTCACCTTAATCACCCGCCAACGAAGTGGAGAATTCGTGAGCAAGAGATACCGAGCCGTATGGACGAGCACATTGGCGGCCGTCGTTCTCACCGCAGCACCGTTTCAAGCCCAGGCCAAAGGGTTGGAAACCATCAGCGCCTACGCAGGCACCTGGAAAACGCACATCGTGCACTTCAAGACAATCTACAGCAAGGCACGATCCGAAACGTCAATCGTGCGAAACGATTGCTGGCGCAGCGCACAATTTTATGCTTGCGACCAATTCCTAAACGGCGTCTCGGGCGCGCTCATCGTGTACACCTATGATGCCAAACAGAACATCTATCACACGCGCGTTATTGCGCCCGATGGCGCCGCGCCGGGCGGCGGAACGCTCTTGATTGAGGGTAACCGGTGGACCTACCCATGGCAGGACAAAGACGGCAGCAAAGTTGTGTACCTCCGCATTCTAAACACGTTTGTCGATCGCGATACGATCGAGTTCCGGCAAGAATTTTCCTACGATCGCACACACTGGACGCTCACGGCAAGCGGCACCGAGCATCGACAGCACTAACCTAGGTCCCGATTTCGAATTTGTTGGCTTGAACCGGCCCCGCACTACAGAGCAGCCTATTTGCAATGCAGATAGATCCGAGGGGCGCCCTTGTAGCTGACGGCGAACAATTCTTTTCATGGGTGACAGACCTGCGAGTGGAGACGAGCCCGAATCTAATCCGCCAGGCGCCGCGGCGGGACTTTCATTGCTCGACCACCTGCCCGGTTTTATCTGGCGCACGAATACCTCCCTAACATTCACGTACGTAGGGGGAAGCGTTGCCAGAATCCGCAACAGCGCGGCCCGATACTTAGGCAAACACATTAGCCACGCGATGGTGCAGGCATCCCCCTACCACCTCATCCAGGATGGCCACGAACGCGCCTTACGCGGGGAATCAGTCGAGTACGAGTGCACGGCTTCCGGACGAACATTTGGGGCCTTCCTCGAACCCATCTTCGAAGACGGAAAAATTACTGGAGTCTCGGGCGTCGCCCACGATTTTACCGCTCGTAAAGCTTCGGAATCTCTGCTGCGGAATTTGTCCCTCCACGACGAGTTGACGTCCCTCCCGAATCGTCGCCGCTTCGCCCAAATTCTCGGCGAAATGATCGACAAATCGGCTTGCCTTGAAATTATTTCCATTGACATTATTGGGATGCATAGCGTCAACGACACGTTTGGCCATGCGTTTGGAGACGCACTATTGCAAAGCGTCGCAAATCGGCTCATGCATCTGAACATCGAAGAAAGTCGACTCGCACGAGTTGGTGGCGCAGAATTCATCATGGCGATTGTCGTACCGAATGGCGAAACCAGCCTTGGCAGTCATATCGCTTACGGCGCTTTCAAAGAGCCGTTTTATGTCGAGGGTCGTGAGATGTACGTAAATGCCCACGTTGGCATATGCAAATATCCCGATCATGCCCAAGACGTCGACACTTTAATTCATAATGCTGATATAGCGGTTACAACGCTTCGCGGCGAGGGCGGTACGGGCGTCAAGCAATTTACCCCGGATATGCGCCGCGACATTGAACGCCGGGTCGACCTGGAGCAAGCGCTACGCCATGCCGTGGACCGGGGAGAACTCGAACTTCACTATCAGCCAATCGTGGACACTGATGCCAACGCTATCATTGGGACTGAGGCTTTGCTGCGTTGGAATCACCCTACCGAAGGGCTGCTTATGCCCGACATGTTTATCCCTGTGGCCGAGGGTTGCGCCCAAATCGGCTCATTGGGCGAGTGGGTATTGCAAGAAGCGTGTGCCCAAAACCACCGCTGGCACGAGATGGGCTTCAGGAACCTGCGGATCTGCGTAAATGTCTCCGCCAAACAGCTCATAAATGCGGCTTTTGTCCATGTCATTCGCGGGGCACTGCTAGGCAGTTTTATGAACCCAGCATCGCTCGAGATCGAGTTCACGGAGTCTGCTGCGATGTCCAGCCTGGCTGAAACAGCGGAGTTAATTCGGGTCCTACGATCTATGGGCGTTCGCACGGCAATCGATGATTTTGGGACTGGTCATAGCTCTCTAGCCTATGTTAAACAACTGCAAACCAACACCATTAAGATCGATCGGTTATTCATTCGCGAAATCGAGCATGACCGCGCAAGCAGAGCCATTGCTACGGCCATCATTAACGTCGGCAAAGAACTTGGCACCCAAATTGTAGCCGAGGGGATCGAAACGGAAGCACAAGCACACTTGCTGCGCAAAATCGGATGTTACCGCATGCAAGGCTATTTATATTGCCGGCCGGCCCCAGCCGCAACGATTACCGAAATGCTTTTGCAGCCGACCACCAGTTGGAACTTTGCGCCACTCGCTATGGGCGAGCTCCGAGACAATCATGAGTCCGAACTTGGCTCAAATATCTAGGCCATGTTATCGCAGGTAACGGTCGAACCAGGCCGTCATGCGTGTCATGATGTCAATTTGATTTGCAGGTTTGCGTGGACCGTGCCCTTCGCCGGCGTAGATCATCAACTCAGTCGGCACCTCTAGCGTTCTCATAGCGTGCCAAAATTCCAGGGCTTGCGCGGCAGGGACTTCTTCGTCTAACTCGCCCTGGAGAATAAGCACGGGCGTTTTCGATTGCTTGATAAAAGTAATTGGCGAACTCTTTGCATACACTGCCGGATCGTCGTATACAGACGCGCCGAAAAACGGGACCATCCATTGGTCGATTTTATTTTGACCATAATAAGACTGCCAGTTCACAACTCCCGCTCCGGCAACAATGGATTTAAAGCGCGTCGTTTGTGTCTCAGCCCACATGGCCATGTAGCCGCCGTAACTCCAGCCAAACAGTCCAAGCCGTTGAGGATCGATGGGAGCAGCCTTGAGAGCGGCATCTACGCCAGACAGATCGTCTCGCCAATCGCCGTACGCGAAATCTTTCACGTTTGCTTGTGTGAACTTCTCGCCTTGTCCAAAGCTACCGCGCGGGTTTGGTTCAAAAACAAAGTAGCCTTGACTGCTCAAAGCCGATACGTTGCGGCTACCAAAGCCGGGAAGACTCTCGGCCGATGGGCCACCGTGCACGATTGTAACCATCGGATAGCGCTTATTCGGGTCAAATCCAAGTGGGTAAATGAGCCAACCCTGCACATTGAAACCGTCATTCTGCCAGGAAACCGATTTTGCCGGACCCCACAGTCGTACGGCACGCGGGTTGCTATGCGTAATCTGCTTGAGCGCCTCTGGTGGACCAGCCCACAGTTCAGGCGCTGCATCAAACGAAGTGCGTGCAATGGCAACGTTCTTGCCGCCTTGCACAGGCGACCAGCTGGAAATCGATTCTTCCTTACTAATGAGCGTGCTCAACGATCCATCGTACACACCCAACTTCATAAGATGGATGGAGCCTTGCACGTGCGCGAGCATGTCGAGGTGAGCTGCATCAACCCATCGCAGGGATGCTGCCGAGGCCGCTATTCCGGGCGTAACATTGCGTTGCACGCCTGATTCTGGATCCACGAGATACACATCGCCGCCCGTCGAGCCAAAATCACTCATGATGCCTTCGATAAGGGCAATGAACTTGCCGTCGGGGGACCACTGCGGATCGTCAATCTGATATTGCGGAGAGAGCAAATCATGCAACGCACCGCCGGCTGCATTTACCGTTGCCAGTTTTGCAATCCACCAATTATTGTCGCCGTTCCCGTGAGCATAGGTGACGGCCAACTTGCGGCTATCGGGAGACCAGCCGTACTCATACACGTACACGTCTTCCGGCGTCAGCTGCTTGAGCGATCCGCTTGCAATCTCAATCGTCGTCAATCGTTGCTCGTCAATACTTGAACCGACGACACCGACATCACGAGCACCCGGCGCGAGCGCTCCGGCTTTGCGATGAGCGCTCGCAACGTAAAGAAACGCGATCCTCTTGCCATCAGGCGACCAACGCAAGCCCTGAATATTTCCGTTCAAGTGGCTGATTTGCCTAACATGATTACCGTGCGCGTCAGCAAGAAAAAGCTGCAGCTGCTCCTTCTTGCGAGCGTCAGATAGAAACGCGATCCGTTTTCCATCGGGCGACCACACAGGTTCTTCTTCATCTGCATATTGGCCAGGCTTTCCCGCGGTTATGCGGCTCCGGGCCGACAGAGCTACGGGCTGCAAAAATAATGCAGTGCGGGGCCGCGGATCGCTCAAGGCTTGCGCGCTTCGAAACGTCTCCGACCATACCACCGTTTGCCCGTCGGGCGAGAGATCGACATCGTTAAGGGCGTTGACTGCGAACGTCGCTCGTAGCACGTCTTGCATCGACGGTTTCGCCGCGGCCGGTGAAAAAATCCCCGCAACCAGGGCGATGATCAGTATGCTAAGGACAAGTGTGTGCTTCAAGATGCTCCTTGCTTTCCGGAGAGATATCGCTTCGGGGTAGCATGCGCGGAAGCCGCTTGTTGGCTCGCCGGTCCCGCATTGGCAGGATGCTTTTGAGCAGCACAGCTAATAGCCAGAATGCGTTATTTCATGATGGCCGCTGCTCTGGTCCTCAGCCTTTCACAAAGCGCCTGGGCGGCGGAAGACGCGGTGCTGGATGCGCAAATGGGCGCGCTTGCAAGCGAGCATCAGGGAAAAGTCGCGCTGTACGCGACGGACGTGCGGAGCGGGAAAACAGCGTCGATCGACGCCGACCGGCCGGTCCCAACGGCCTCGGTTATTAAGTTAGCGGTGCTGTTTGAAGCACTTAAACAGATCCAATCCGGGCGCGTCCACTTTGAAGACAAGCTCACGTTGCTTAAAGACGACCAAGTCGAAGGGTCGGGTGTATTCGCCCTATTTGATACTCCGCTCGCGCTAACGCTCAAAGACGCGCTCACGATGATGGTCGTTGTAAGCGACAACTCGGGTACAAATCTTGCCATCGATCACCTAGGCTTAGAAAATATCGATAAGCGCATTCAATGGATGGGTCTGCACGACACATGGCTCTATAAGAAAGTCTTCAAACCCGTCGTCGGAGTGCCACCAGCGGACCAGAAACAATTTGGCCTCGGTAAAACAACGGCGCGGGAGATGGCGGCGATAATGCAACGGTTTGCGACGTGTGACTTGAATGAAGCCGCTTCAAACGCAAAGCCTTCCCCAAGCGATCAAAAGCTCTGCGATGACGCACTCGGGATGCTTAAATCGCAAACCGATCGCGACAGCATTCCTCGCTATCTTACCGACGACGTAGCAAATAAAACGGGCGCGCTCGACGCAGTTCGCAACGATGTCGCGATCGTGTTTGCGCGCAACGGCCCGGTGATCATCTCGGAATTCACCTACGACAATAAAGATCAAACTTGGACCCCCGATAACACAGCCCAACTGCTCATGGCCAAACTTGCTAAAGCCATCGTGGATCGCTGGCAGTAAGGAATTTTTAATGAAGACACGAGCATTGCTTCTCCTGGCGTTCCTTGTGTGTTCGGGCGGAACGACCGCGCACGCTAAGAATCACGCAAGAAATCACGCAGCCCTTACGGCGTCCCAGGGGCTAGCGGGAACAACCGTTTTAATCGTACGTCATGCTGAAAAGCCCGACTCGGGAACCGGCCTCACGGCCGCTGGCGAGCAGCGCGCCCGCGCTTACGTCGCATATTTTTCCAACTTCACTTTTAATGGCAAAAGCGCGCGCCCGGACTATTTGATTGCCGCCGCCGACTCCCACGCTAGCCAGCGCCCCCGCCTCACTATCGAGCCCTTAAGCCATGCGCTGCACTTGCAGATCGAGCAGAACTTTGCCGACAAGCAATTTGCGCAGTTGGCATCCGAGTTGCAAAATGGCAAGCACGGAAAGACCGTGCTCATTGCCTGGCATCACGGAGAGATTCCCGCGCTTATGCGCGCGCTCGGAGTCGATCCCACGACGGTTCTTCCTGCCAAGAAATGGCCGGCCAACGTGTTTGGTTGGGTCGTAGCAATTCACTACAACCACCGCGGACAGCCCCGACGCGCCATCCTCATTCACGAGAATCTCATGCCCGACGATCAGGGGCAGTAATACCACCCAGCGTTCAAATGACGCGGTTCAACAACCCTTGAGCGAACGCAGGCGCGAAGTGCGTCAAGACTTGGGGATTGCTCTTGATGTACGAGATGGCCGCATTTTTCAAGCCTTCGGGATCGACTTGTTTGTTGGCAATCATTCCCTGAATTTCTTGCGCGACATCGGGTTGCCCGTTTTGGCTCGCGTTGCCGGCGGCCGTCTGCAAATGCTGGGTCACTTCTTCGGGTGCCATCGAGCCAAGATGCTGCTCGGCCGCCTGCGCCAGAGACTCGGCATTTCCACCACCAGTAACTTCTTGAATCATGCTTCCGATATCCATTGGAATCTCCTCAACGAATGTATTTCTGCGTCGTACCCCCGGGCCTGATGCTTCAAAACCTCAACCCCAGACTGCACTTGGGCCAACAGAATCGCCACAATGCGAGGTGGGTCGATTCTGAACAAAAGCCGAAGATGGGCGCTGATGACGCCCGAGAAGTTTTCAAATCTCACCAATGAAGAAGTCGAACAGCGCCTGTCTGAACGGACGATCGAGCGTGACGGCGTGGCGCGCAGTGCAGCGATCATCGAGCTTGCACGCACTCGGCTAGAGCTCGAACTGCGTCTAGCCGAGCGGACGATCGAGCGCGACGACGCCGCGCGGGATGAAGCCCTCATCGAGTTAGCTAGAACGAATATGGAACTAACCAAGCGCTTGGCTGCTCGCACGATCGAGCGCGACCATGCGGCGCAAGGGCAGGCCCTCACCGAACTCGCGCGTACGAACGCCGAACTTGAGGAGCGTCTAGCTGCGCGGACGATCGAAAGAGATGACGTCGCGCGAGATGAAGCGGCCGTCCAGCTTGCACGCACGAGCGCCGAGCTCAAGCAGCGCCTTGCCGAACGCACGGTCGAGCGAGATGACGTAGCGCGCGATGAAGCGCTAAGCGAGCTCTTGCGCACGAACTCAGAACTCAAAAAGCGCCTGGCCGAGCGCACCATCGAGCGCGACGATGCTGCGCGGGATGATGCAGCGGTCGAACTGGCGCGCACCAATGCCGAGCTCGAAGAACGCCTCGCGGCACGCACGATCGAACGCGACAATGTTGCCGCAGACGAAGCCACCGAAGAGCTCGCACGCACCGACGCGGAACTCACGCGACGATTGGAAGAACGCACGCTCGAGCGCGACGAAATCGCCAAAGACGAAGCGATTATTGAGTTGGCGCGCACGCGGGTCGAACTCAAACAGCGATTGGCCGAACGCACGGTTGAACGTGACGACGTGGCTCGCGACGAAGCACTCGCCGAACTATCGCGCACGAATAGCGAACTCAAGAAACGTTTAGCCGAACGCACGATCGAGCGCGACCATGTTGCCCGGGATGAAGCCATTACCGAGCTAGCACGCACCAATGCGGAATTGGAACAGCGACTCGCCGAGCGCACAATCGAACGCGACGAGCTTGCGCGGGATGACGCGCGCGTGGAACTCGCGCGCACCAACGCCGAACTGTTGCAGCGGTTGGCCGAACGCACGATCGAACGCGACGACGTGGCGCGCGATGACGCGCTGGTAGAACTCGCGCGTACCAACGCCGAACTCAAGCAACGTCTCGCCGAACGCACGATCGAACGAGACGATGTCGCGCGTAAGGAAGCCGCCGCGCAGCTTGCGCGCACCAACATGGCCCAAGAGTTTCTCGAACGCGAACTCGAGCGCGAGCACAAGGCGTCGGCGGCGTTTCAACAAGCGGCCTTGCCTAGCCGCATGCCGGTCGTTCCGGGCATGCAATTTAATGCGATCTACCGCGCCGCAAAGGCCGAAGCGCTCGTCGGCGGCGACTGGTATGACGCTTTCCTTTTAAACGATGGGCGCATCGTCGTCTCTGTGGGCGATGTTATGGGTAGCGGACTATCGGCGGCAGTTACCATGGGCGGCGTCCGGCAAGCCCTGCGTGGCGCGGCGCAGATTCTCGCCAGCCCCAGTGAAATTCTTGATGCTGCCGACCGCGCATTGCGATCGGAACAACCGAATGGTATCGTTACCGCGTTTGTCGGCATCCTGGATCCGCAAACACTGACCCTTTCGTACGCGTCCGCAGGCCATCCACCGCCTATCGTGCGGTCGGGAAGCGGAGAGATCGCCGAACTGCGTGGCAGTGGTTTAGCGCTCGGACTACGTTGGATGGTCGGCTATGGATCCGAACAATCCCGCGAAATAACCTTGGATAGCTCCTCGCTCATCGCGCTATTTACCGATGGCCTCATCGAAGCCACCCGCGACATTCAGGAAGGCGAGCAGAAGGTATGCGACGCGATGCTAACCGCCCGCGTGTGGGATGCTGAAAATCCGGCTGCCGTCATCTGCGATGTCGTTCTCGACGAAGTGCTTGATGACGTCGCCATCTTAACAATTCGCATCGAGCAAGCCCCAGCTACGGCGACGCGTCTCTAGAGTTAGCGGGCTTTTCCGGAGACGATGTCGCGCACTTTCTGCGGGTTATCATCGCCGATGGTTTCGTTGAGGCTATCTTGCCAAGCCCAGACAATCAGATCGCGCAGTTCGCCCGCGCCGTAAGCCAAGCGCCCCTCGGCAAACGCAAGCGACTGCGGCGTAGCGTGCACGAACCCGCCGGCTTTCTCAATCTTGTACAGCGGCTCGACGGTCGCATTCGACCCCTTGAGATAGCGCTCGATGGCGGCTAAAACTTGCTGATTGCTTACCAGCGTTGCGGTTGCGGCAACGTTCAACGGCGCGAGGTGCTTGGACACACCCGCTTGCGTGACTGAGCGCTCCACAAAATCCGTTTCGAAAAGATCGTGCATGTGCGGCGAGTTCGAGTAACCGGCGGGATTTGGATACTTGCCCCAGCCATTAAAGTGCACGGTGATGTGTAACGGCTGGCTCGAATCGCCAACGTAGTGCCCCCACACACCCGCATCGCGCAAGATCAAATGGTCGTCAACCTGCGCATGCAGAAGTGCAGTAGCGCGCAGTCCCGCGGTGCGCGCATGCGTTGCCCAATAG
>JALYIF010000257.1 GCA_030775925.1 Vulcanimicrobiota bacterium
GCTCATAGCGGCGCCTCAAGTTCTTGCCAAAGGTTCATTGCCCCCCTTTCTGCCGCCCGGCAAGCGCGTGAGTAGTGGCATATAGCAATAAGCGGAGGTACGATTTCATGAATCTTCAAGGGCCCCAGCAGCAATTCGGTGCGTTCTCGCCGCTCGGAGCGCAGAACGCGCTCGCAACGCCCGAGTGGCTCCAGCAAGATCGCGCAAGCGGCATGCCGGTCCGGCGCGCCGGAGACGGCATCACGTTTTGCCCGCTTCCGCCTGGCTATGGGGGCGGCAACAGCTTCGGGCCCTTCCCGGGCGGGTTGCTGGCCGGCTTCCCGGGGTTCGGTCAAATCGCCGGGCTGATCAACCAGCTTATGGGCATGCTGCAGTCATTGATGAAGACTCTCGGCGGACAGGGCACCGGGGCGCAGCCACCCGAGACGTACTACAACGACGCCGCGGCCAGCTCGACCGGTGATCCGCACATCGCGTTCGACGGAACGAAAGGCGACGGAAATCACCAGAGCGCCAGGTTCGACTCCATGGTTAGCCACGCCGATCTAGTCGATTCGGATTCGTTCAACGGAGGCTATCAAATATCGACGCAAGTAACTGCACCCAGCGGTAACGGAGCTACAGTCAATAAAAGCGCGACGCTCACAACAAACGATGGCCAAACGCAGGTTACGTTAGACAACGCCGGCAAAACGTCGATCTTCTCAAACGGGGAAATGATTGCGATCCAAGCTGGTCAGACTCTGGATTTAGGAGCCGGTCAAACCGTTACCAAAAGTAACGACGGTTCGCTCAGTATGGTTAACACCAGCGGGCTAGGCGGCACGATGAACACAACTTTTAAGAGTAACGGGGCCGGCATTGACGTTACCACCAGCGCACATCAAGTAGACCTCGGCGGCGACATCGTCGCTCAGGTCAACAGTACGCCGGGCAACGTTGCGCCAAGGATTTGGGAACCCGATTACTTGCGTCTAGCTTAATCTCTTACGCCGTTACCCCATGGCACTTTTTGAACTTCTTACCCGATCCGCAGGGGCATAGATCGTTGCGTCCTACTTTAGCATCGCCGCGGGTGACCGGCTTGCTCGGTTCGCCATCGCCCAGATTGGTATGAATTGGCCCCTGCGGTTTACCGGGAATTGGCCCCAGCAACTGCTCGGCAGTCGCCTGATCAATCCGCGATGGTTGCGGATTGATCTGACCATTGGGAATCGTTTCCAAGGCGGGGGACGGAGCCGGCATTTGATCCTCCGGAGGACCATGCTCGATGACCACATGAAACACGCCCTTGATCGCCTCGTCAGCGATATTGTTCTTAAGATCTTCAAAAATCTCGTACGCTTCTTTTTCGTACTCGACGCGTGGATCTTTTTGGCCGTAGCCGCGCAAGCCGATACCAGTCTTAAGTGCATCCATGACGTGCAGATGATCGACCCAAAGACGATCGATAATCGGCAGCATCAGATAGCGGGACTCCACCACGCGCATTATTTCCGGCGTGATTTCCTGTTCTTTGTGTTCGTAGGCTGCTAGCGCGAGCGCACCAAGCCGCTTGCGCATCTCATCGCGGTCCATCTTCTCCAGGTCCTCGACCGTAATCGCCTGCTTGATGGGGAAAATGAGGTCGAGTTCGTTGAGAATTTCGGGCAGGTCCCATTCACTCACGTGCATGTTCTCGCCGGCATATTGACCGACGACTTCATCGACCTTATCCGCGAGCGTTTGCAACATATATTCGCGCGAATCGAACTTGCCCTCAAGAATGGCACGGCGATCGCCGTAAATTACTTCACGTTGCTTGTTCATGACGTCGTCATACTCAAGGACGTACTTGCGGGCTTCGTAATTATGGTTTTCGACCTTGCTCTGCGCACGCTCCAGGGATTTGGTAACCAGACCCGCCTCAATTGGAGTATCGTCGCTAAAGCCCACACGATCCATAATTGCGGTCATGCGATCTCCGAACAGACGCATCAGTTCGTCTTCGAACGAAACATAGAACCGGGTGCTGCCGGGATCGCCTTGGCGTCCAGCGCGGCCACGCAATTGGTTATCGATGCGACGCGATTCGTGGCGCTCGGTGCCGATGATATGCAAGCCGCCCTGCTGTGCGACGCCTTCGCCGAGTTTAATGTCGACGCCGCGGCCTGCCATATTGGTCGCAATCGTTACCGTATCAGGCTGGCCGGCATCTTTGATGATTTGCGCTTCCTGTTCGTGGTACTTTGCGTTAAGGACGCTACACTCTACCCCGCGCCGGCGTAGCTTGGCCGCAAGCAGCTCCGACTTTTCGATCGAACGTGTACCGACCAGAATCGGGCGGCTTTTCTTATGCTCGACGATAATCTCATCAATGACTGCATTGAACTTGGCTTCTTCGGATTTGTAGACAATATCGGACATATCTTTACGCGCGATGGGCTGGTTGGTGGGAATAACCACCACGTCCATGCCGTAGATATCCCGAAACTCGCGCTCTTCGGTTTTGGCCGTCCCCGTCATGCCCGCAATTTTGTCGTACAGGCGGAAATAATTTTGGAACGTGATGGTTGCCAGCGTCTGATCTTCACTGCGAACTTTGATGCCTTCTTTGGCTTCAATCGCTTGATGAATACCGTCAGAATAACGGCGGCCGTACATCAGCCGCCCGGTAAATTCGTCGACGATAACGACTTCTTCGCCGTTCTCAGTTTCTTTAACGATGTATTGCTGGTCTTTGTGGAACAGGTGCCAGCCCTTAAGCGCGGCGTTGAGTTGGTGGGTGAGCTCCAGATTGCGCTGATCGTAGAGATTGCTCACACCCAGCATCTTCTCAACCTTGGCAACGCCTTCTTCGGTGATCGGAACGGCGTGCGCTTTTTCATCCACCGTAAAGTCGACGTCTTTCTTGAGACGGGGGATGATTTGAGCAAACTTGGCGTACAGTTCGGTTGCTTCTTGCCCCTGACCGCTGATGATGAGAGGAGTGCGGGCCTCGTCGATGAGGATCGAATCCACTTCGTCGACGATCGCAAATGAGAGTTCGCGCTGAACCATATCTTCGAGTTGCCACGCCATGTTGTCGCGCAGGTAATCGAAACCGATTTCATTATTCGTGACGTAGGTAATATCACAGTTGTAGGCCGAGCGCCGTTCGGCGTTGTCCAAACCGTGCTGAATGATACCAACGGTTAGGCCAAGGAAATTATACAGCGGGCTCATCCACTCGGCGTCGCGTCGCACCAGGTAATCATTGACCGTAACAACGTGGACGCCGCGCCCGAGCAGCGCATTCGTGTAGGCTGCCAAGGTTGCAACCAACGTTTTGCCTTCGCCGGTTTTCATCTCCGCAACTTTGCCTTCATGCAGAACTTGGCCGCCGATTAACTGAACGTCGAAATGGCGCATTCCAAGAGTGCGCTTACCGGCCTCGCGGCATACGGCGAAGCTCTCGGGCAAGATCGAATCGATCGTTTCGCCGCCGGCTAGGCGCTGGCGGAACTCGAGTGTCTTGCCCGCCAGTGCCTCATCGGAAAGGGCCTGCATCTGCGGTTCAAGGGTATTGATTCGCTCGGCGGTGCGCCGAAAGCGCACGACCTCGCGCTCGTTGCCGTCAAAGAGCGTTTTTAAGAATGCCATGGATATAGTAACCTTCGTCAGCAGCGCGAGTTGCACCGCCTTAGCAGCCCCCCGCTAGTTCGAATCCGTCGCGATAGGGAGCACAATAGTGAAGGTGCTCCCTTCATTTTCCACGGAGCTGACCATGATCGTGCCGCCATGGACTTCAACGATCTGATACGAGACGTACAGGCCGATCCCAGACCCCGCTATTCCCTTGCGGCGGGCGTTCGTCGCGCGCCCGAAGCGGCTAAAAACATTGCTGAGCTCGGACTCGGGAATGCCGATGCCGTGATCGACGATGTCGATGTGCGCCCGATTTTTAACTTGTTTGATCACAACTTCAACGTGGTGCGCAGAATACTTGAGCGCATTGAGCACCAGATTATCGAGCACGTGGCGAAAACGGATTGGGTCTAAAGATACTTTGATCGGCTCTTGTGGATACTCGATGGAGATGCGCTCGGAGCCGCGATTATGAACCTCAATTGTTTCCGCGACGAATGGACCCAATTCGACCGTCTCACGAGCGAGCGAAAAACCACCCGCCTGACTCTGCGCGAGAATGACGGCGTCAGCTGCCAAACGCTCCAGGCGCTTGGTCTGATCGAGGATGGTTTGGATCTCCTCACGTAGCTCCGGCGCCGTTTCCAGCAGCAGTTCGCAGTATCCCGATATAACCGTAAGCGGGCCCTTAAAGTCATGAGCAAACATGGCAAGCAAGTCGTCTTTAAAACGGCTGCTCTCAGTTAGCGCGCGATTAGCGGCCGTTGTGTTTTCGTACAATTGTAAGTTACGCATGGCCAGGGCCAGAAGAGCGCTCAACTCCTGCAGCAAGCGCGTTTCGTTGCTCGTGAAGGGCAACGCCTCAGGAGGTCGCGACGCGATCAAAATTCCGGTAACGTATCTCGCGCCAGATTCGGTGATGTTCGTATTGAGGGCAAACAGCGCGGTAGTTGGCGTTCCTTTGGCACCGGCGGCATGCTGGCGCCGCACGAGTTCGGCACTTTCTCCAGGTGGTACATCGATGCGTTCATGGGGATTAAAGCCAATCCGGCCAAGCATCTCTTGCGCGGGCGCACCGAAGGAACCGACTACGTCGTATTCGTCTCCAGTCCAATGCAAGACACATGCCGACTGCGCGTGCGCAAGTGACCCAGCAAGCCGGCTCATCGCTCCCACCAGCCCTCCCATCTCTTGGAAACTCATGATGGAACGCGCCGCTTCGGCCAAGATCGCCCGCTCCTGCGCAAGGCGGCGTTGATTTTCAAAGGCGTGCGCATTGACGAGCGCGAGTTCCGCATGCACCCCAAGCGAACGGTAAAATTCGTGGGTGTCTTCGTCCCGCGCTTCGGCGGCATCAAAGACTAACAGCCCCCATGGACTTCCGTCCACACGCAGCGCAATCGAAAGCCCCGCTCCCGTGGGGAAGAGTGTCTCACGTACCGCAGCCGGCATGGAAGCGGCATCAATGACCCCTGAGGTCTCCAATATCGAACTGGCCGCCTCAACTCCGGCTTCATCGTGCGGCACAGCAATGTGCGGTTCCAACGTCCGCGCCGCTGCCCGTACGAGCCGGTCACCACGCAGAACATATGCTGCGCAGGCAACTCGTAGTTCGTGCGAGACTGTTACCACAAGTAGTTGGAGCACTTCGTCGATGTACTGCGTATCCGTTAGCGTTCGCAACACGCGCTCGAGCACTTCGGCACGGCTGCGGCGTAAACGCTCGAACTCATAAAGCCGCACGTTTGCAAGCGCCGGAGCAACCTGGGATGCGACAGCTCGCAGCGTGGCGCGTTCGGTTTCCGTGAATTCATGGGGCTCGGCGAAATGTAAGGCCATCGCATTCTGCACGCGCCCATCTTGCACGAAGGGCACCAGCATGGCCGCCCCAACTCCGAGTTCGCGCAAGGTTGCATCGGTGCCCGAAGCCGACACATGATCGCGCCGCACGGCAGAGCCGGAAAACGCTTGTTTCAAATACGTGTTTGAAATGGGGGTCGAAACAGGAAGACCGGTGGCGATTTGTCCGTCGTCCGAGAGAGCTAAGACCACGACCTGGTCAGGGTCATTGGAATCGCGCGCGTACATGATGCAGCGGGCAGCCGCATAGGCTTCGCGAACCTCTTGCGCGACCGATTGCAGTAGCTCTTTCCGATCGAGGGTCGCTCGAATATGATCCCCGATCTTCTCCAAGAGCTCGCGTTGCATCAGCGCCCGCTCGTTCACGTCTGTATGGCGCGCTGAATCCAACAAGCTTCCCGCAAGATCCGCATAGCTTCGTAAGACGACGCAATCAGGAGGCGTGTCTGCCGGGTTTACCGCAAGTGCGATGAGTCCGATAGTTTGCTCGTGTGATATGAGCGGAAGGAACAGCTGGTCACTATCCGCCCGAACCTGCGCAAACGCCGCGAGCGTGCTAACGTTGGCTTTGGCTACCAGATAGGCTCCGCCGACGCTAAAGCGTTCCATCGCGTGCAAGAAGAGCCGCCGCACCTCCATGGTCCGGGCGCGAAACGAAAAACCCGAACCGCAAATAACATCACGGTTCGGATTTGATGGATCAAAGACGATGATTGCCGCCGATGAAAAGAGTTCGCAACCTTCTAGCTGCGCCGCAAGCGCACTGGCTTTATCTGCCAGCGTCGCCGCTTTCTGTAAGCGGGCTAACCCGGCAAAGAGTTCTAGGTAGGCACGCGGTGCTGATTCGGCTATGGCGAGAACGCGATACCGACGACGTTACCCGGCGCAGGGATATTAAGCGCCGGCA
>JALYIF010000258.1 GCA_030775925.1 Vulcanimicrobiota bacterium
GAGTAGAATTTCTCGCTGGATTCGCCCTGCAGGCAGCCTCTGGTCCGTCGGAGGGTCGTTTAGCATGGGCTGTTCATACCGCAAATAGGAGCCATTGAATCAGGGTGGCTGCGGCTGCCGCAAGCAAGAGAGGGAGCGGCGTCTGGTCGCGACAATCTGAACGTGTATGAAACAACTCGCTATGGCCGTGGCTTTGCTTAGTATGCTGCTCGCAAGTGGCTCCGTTGGGGCTGCGGCCGACCGGGACGCGACTCGCGAAGAACTGCGTGCGACGCTGGAGACCGGCGGTCAGATGTCCGACGTCAACGTGACCTTCCGGCAAAGCACAAAGAACCCGTATAATTTTGTTGGTTCGATGACTGAGGGAATCAAAAATGCAGACTCCCTCGAGATCGTTGTCAGCGTCACCAAAAGCGATACCATCGGCTTTCGCTTCACCCCCACTACAAGGCCGCCTATATCAACCTTCTGAAGGCGCGGGACCAACCGGCGCTCATGCGCAAGCTGCTGTATTACAGCGATCAAAATTTCTTGTTTTGGGGCGCCGATGACACCTCCGACGTTTTCTGCGGATATACGGTGACTCTCGAGTCCGGTTTTCCAAAGGACGCTATTCTCGTTATTCTTCGGAGCATTCACAATACGGATAAATTCGTAGGCGAACTCCGCCCCTTCATCGATAACTCAACCGGCGTTTAAAATAGAGCCGCTGGGCGGGTGCTGGCGCTGCCCCTGGGGGAATATGCAGGTATGTTATTGTCAAACCAAATTGAGGAACTCGCCCAGGACCTCAATCATGAGTTTAAGATGCGTCCATATGCGCGTGCGCTAGTACCGCAAGTGATCGACGATCCGGACTTCTGGAAGCTAATCATGGAAGTCGTCGAGATCGTCGTTCACAAGCGGAACTTACTTATCGTGAGCGCAGAAAAAGTTCAGGGTAGCAAGCCATAGGGGGTGTGGCGAACTAGGCAGCGCGGTTGTCTAGCCGTTCCAGCGATCGGTATTGGATCGCTTCAGCGATGTGGTCGCTAAGAATTTGATCACTGCACGCAAGATCGGCAATCGTGCGGGCAACACGTGCGATACGATCGAGCGCACGCGCGGAAAGATGTCGTTTCGCGCACGCCGCGGCCAGCAGGTGCATTGCACCCTCATCCAACTTGCAGTGTTTGCGCACTTGATTTGCCGGCATCTCCGCATTGCATAAGAATGCGCTTTGCGCGTATCGCGCACGCTGAATTGCGCGTGCGGCCTCGACTCGCGCTCGCACAACGGCGGACAATTCGGCGGACTCAGGCTTGACCATCTCCTCGAAGGGGACGCGGCGCACTTCGATGCGCATGTCAATACGGTCAACGAGCGGTCCAGATAGTTTGGATACGTAGCGCGCAACCGCATTGTCATCGCATCGGCATTCCGCCGTGCGCGTGCCGCGATATCCGCAGGGGCATGGATTCATTGATGCAACCAGCATAAAGCTTGCGGGATAGGTAAACGTTCCCGCAGCGCGCGCGATCGTCACCGAGCCTTCTTCTAAAGGCTGGCGCATTACCTCAATAGCAGCGCGATTAAATTCCGGTAATTCATCGAGGAAGAGTACGCCTTTGTGAGCGAGCGAAATTTCGCCGGGTTTAGCAATACTGCCGCCACCCACGAGTGCGGTCTGGCTAATCGTGTGATGTGGAAAGCGAAATGGCCGGCCGCGCACGATTCCCGCGTTAGGCAACAAGCCAGCAACGCTGTAGATTTTCGTAACTTCAAGCGCTTCGGCGTTTGTTAGCGCAGGCAGAATGGAGGGCAGTCTGCGCGCGAGCATCGTCTTGCCGCATCCCGGCGGCCCGACAAAAAGCACGTTGTGTCCGCCGGCGGCGGCGATTTCGAGTGCGCGCTTAGCCCCCGGCTGCCCGCGGACGTCAGCAAAATCGCCGTGCGCAGTTTCATCGGGAGCAAGAAGCGGCGCGGTTGTCTGCATGCGCCATTTCCCGCCGTTTCCTAAAATCACCGCGACGGCATTTTGCAGCGAATCCACCGGAAAGAGTTCAATCCCATCCACAAGCGCGGCTTCTTGCGCGTTGTCGTTTGGGACGATCAACTTGTTGAATCCCGCGTTGCGCGCCCCTAAGACCATGGGCAAGATCCCTTGCACGGTGCGCAGCGTTCCGTCCAGCGCGAGTTCTCCGAGCGCGGCATAACTTTGCAAGGCTAGCCGGTCAAGTTGTTCGTCAATGGCCAGCAGCGCGAGGGCAATCGGCAGATCGAAGCCGGGGCCTTCCTTACGGACGTCCGCGGGAGAAAGGTTGACGAGCAAGCGCCCCGCCGGAAAAGCGAAACCGGAGTTAAAAATGGCGGCCCTTACGCGGTCGCGGGCTTCGCCCAGGGCGCGGTCCGGCAAGCCGATAATGGCGAACCCCGGCGTCCCGGGCGAGCTATCGGCTTCAACACGGACGACGTAGCCATCAATGCCTTGCATTCCGGCTGAAAAGGCTAGCGATAACAAATAGTGGCGACCTCCCTAAGCAGCCTACTGCGCCGCCTTGCCCTGTCAGCAAGGGAAGCGGGGAGTTCTCCACAGGATGCACAGGTCGGAAGCGGACATTTGTGTATAAGCAGCGACGAGGCGCCCTCCCAGGCCGCACGAAGGCGGTTTTACGCTGGGAGGCCAACCTCGGGCAAGTGGAATCGCACCCCTATTTCCCAGAGGAGAGAAACACTTGATCAACAGCCGCCTTTTAACCGCCGCCGCGCTGGCCGCGCTTATGCTCGTCGCCTGCAACGGTAAGTCGTCCACGCAGACAACCACAACGACCACGACTACCGAGGCGTCGCCTGGAGGCACGGCTACCAAAACGATCGGCGTTTCCATTCAGAACCGGGAAGCCCAGTTTTATCAGGATATGGAAAACGGCATGAAGGCGCAGGCGGCCAAATATGGCTACAGCCTCACCTTTGTTGATGCGAATCGCGACAATTCAAAACAACAGTCGCAAGTTGAAGATTTTATCTCAAAAAAAGTTGATGCAATCGTTTTGACGCCTTACGATTCACAAGCGATCGGAAGTGCGATTGTAGAAGCGAATAAAGCCAACATCCCAGTCTTTACCGCCGACATCGCAAACACGTCCAAGCAAGGCACCGTCGTCGCCCACATTGCATCGGACAACGTGCAAGGCGGCGCGCAAGCTGGAAAATTAATGTGCCAAGGCCTCGCCGCTTCGGGCAAAACAGCAGTCGGCTCGATTGCAATCATCGACGAGCCGGAAGTTACCAGTGTCCAAGATCGCGTCAAAGGCTTTAAATCCGCTGTCGCAGCGAACTGCAAAGGTGTCATCGTTGTCTCCGATATCGATGCGGGCGGCGACCGTCAAAAAGCCGACTCCACGATGGCCGACATCCTGACCTCGCATAAGGATCTCAAAGGCATCTTTGGCATTAACGATGACTCTGCACTTGGAGCGCTCACCGCGGTAAAGGCCGCCAACCTCAAAGGCTTAATCGTGGTCGGATATGATGCCAGCCCGGAAGCGCAAACGGCAATTAAGGCCGGCGATATGTATGGT
>JALYIF010000259.1 GCA_030775925.1 Vulcanimicrobiota bacterium
GCCGAGAGATTCACTGCCACAAACAGGTCGGACCGAAACTGAGCGCGCCATTGCACGAACTGTGCGCAGGCCGTTGCTAGCACCCATTGATCGAGCTTAATGATGAAGCCAGTCTGCTCGGACTGCGGAATGAAAGCGTCGGGATAGATTAACGTGCCGTCGTTTTGACGCCAGCGGATGAGGGCTTCGGCGCCAGCGACCCGTCCGGTGGCAAGCTCTACAAGCGGTTGATAGTTGACTTCAAATTCATCATGAACAAGGGCGCGCGAAAGGCGTTGATGGAGTGGGATGGAGTGCCTGATCACCGAGACGGCCTCTTTGCCTGTTGTCCCTTCGCTCTTGCCAGTTTGTAGAGCTGAAGCAGATGGATAAAGCGTGCGAGCTCTTCGCGGTCAACCGGATGCAGATCCACGAACTTTACGCCGTGGGGAATTTTCTTCTCGTTGCTGGCAAGCCGGGCCACGACGACACCGCGAGCGCTCATTTCCTTAAAACCTTGCGGGTGCTTCCCTGTAGCGCGCGGCGTCGGATCTTCAGGATCAGCATCGGGGTAGAGCACGTATTCGGGCAACGTGAACGTGAGATGCACGCGCGCACCGTTCTGCAGCGCGGTCCCGCACCATAAGCGGATTCCGTCCATGCTAATGTCGGTAGCATGGCCCGTGCTTGCGGGGGACTGCCCATGCATGAATGTGACCGGAAACGTCACCGCTTCGCGGTAGGTTAAGCGTGTTTGTGGTGCGTCCTTATTGGTATCCGCCTGCTTCTTGAATGAGAACGCCACTGCATCGCGCCGTTGATAATTCATCAGTTGCTGGACGATGGCTTCCTTTTGCGTGGCTGACAAGTTTGCAAACGTGATGCCGTAGTCGAAGATGAAACTGCTTACACTTTTTTCGCGCGAGACGATCGCTCCGGTGAGCTTGAGATGTTTGCCCCCGGTGGGTAAGTCAAACCCGATGCGAGTGCCCATGTCATAGGTAACCTGCGAGCGGATGCGACATCCGGTCGATGAAAGATCCATCAGCGTCGCTTGGCGATTCGGTTCGCCCAGCAACCCTTGGATCTTGACCTCGATGGGGATGTCCAACTTTTGGCGGAAGGAGGTGCGCCGGTTGGATGGGGTTGCATCGCGTTGAATCATTCGGCGCCTCCTTAATATAACAGAAGAAGGCTTGCTCCTAACAAGCTTGCTCTTCGTTTGGCCTTGCCTAGGTAATCGACGCTCAGGAAGCAAGCACCCACTTGTTTAACGGAACTTAACAAAATCAAAGCAAAATAGTCGTCGTGGAATCGATTGACATCGTCATCATTGGCGCGGGGGTCGTTGGGGCAGCCATTAGTCATGATCTCGTACAATCAGGTTACCAGGCAATCGTGTTGGAGCGTGCGCGCATTCCGGCATCCGCGGCGAGCGGCTCGAACGCGGGTATTCTTGCGAGTGGTTTTAACCGCGCGCACGATATGCTTGAGACAAGGCTCATGCGCTCCGGCGCACGGCGCTGGCCCGAAGTGTGCGAGCGCTTGCGCATTCCTTATAAAAAGACCGGCGCTCTCGTGCTGGCGCAAACATCTCAAGACGTGCAACGGTTCCCATCAATTATTGACAATGCCACGAACAGCGGCATTGTCGTTGAAGCGCTCGACTCAGGGCATCTTCGATCGCGCGAGCCAGGAGCTCGCGGATGCGCTGCGCTGCTCGTGGCAGAAGAGGGAATCACGGATCCCTTCGAGGTCACGCGCCGGCTGCTTGGATGCGTCCCGGTGCACTATGAGGCGCGCGTTACCGCCGTCGAACAGCGCGGCGCCGATACGGCAATTGTGAGAGTCGGCACAGCGATAATCGCCGCGCGCGTCGTGATCAATTGTGCCGGGCTGTACGGCGACGAGGTTGCGGCGGACGGCACATTTTCCATCACGCCACGACGTGGTGACTTTGTCGTCTATGCGCCGACTGCACCGCCCAAACTTGAGCATATTCTTCGCCCCATCGACCCCGCCGGCGGCGTGCTCGTCTTTCCGACGATGTACGGGTATCTTTGCGCGGGTCCCAGCTCCGTTGAGCAATCTGATAAAGAAGAGTATCAGCCGCGCGCTCTGCGAGATGTGCGCGAACAAGCGGCCAGGTTGCTGCCGATTCTTTCCGCGATGCAACCCGTCGATGCGTGGGCAGGTCTGCGGCCCGCCGGGTCGCCTCATGATACGATCATCGGGTGGTCACCGCGCGTAAGCGCGATGCTTAACGTGGGAGCGATCCGTGGAACGGGCCTGTCATCGTGCTTGGGTATTTCCGAGTACGTCCTTCAGATGCTCGCACAACGCGACATTCGACCACGCGGCCGTCAACTTGCCTGCCCCGAATCCAATTTCGATGCGCCGCGTCCGTGGTGGGAACGCCAGGCGTCAGAGCGTCAGATGCACGCTCGTACCTCCGGGGGCGCGGCGCAGATCGAATGATTTTGCCATCGCACGCATGATGGTGAATCCACGCCCGCGATCGACCGATACGGTGTTGCGCCAGGTACCATTGTCGCTAACCTCAACGGAAATCGAGGTTTCCACGCGCGCGACGCGCAGTCGAAACGTACCCGATGCATCCGAATAGGGATGCTCGATCGCATTGGCAATTGCTTCGCCGCACACGCAGATGAGGGCAAAGGCTTGCTCTTCTGCTAACTTGTGAAAATGTGAGAAATCGCGGAGGATGGTGCGCGCGATTGAAGCAGCGCGTGGGTCGGCGGGCAGTACAATATCCACTCCTTCTGGTGACTGCGCAAGCGACATGACCAGGACGGCAATGTCATCGCGCTGCGGCGCGTAGAGGACCCGATGAATAATCTCTGCGGCGGGGTTTTCGGCCAGCACGTGTCCGCGCCGTCCCAGAAGTGTAAAAAGCCGCTCCTCTGCACGGTCAATATTTCGGTCAAACTCAATGAGGCCGTCAGTGTAAAAGATGACGGATGCGCCTGACGGAAGTTTCGTTCGCATCATATCGACGTATTGCATGTCAAACAACGGTCCCAGCGGCGGCCCGTTGCCATCCAAGACATAAACGTTGCCATTTAGTTGGGCGACGACAGGGCGGGGATGCCCGGCGATGGCGTACTCAAAGTCTCCTGACTCTGGCTCGTAGGCTGCAAAGATGGCGGTGACCATCTTGTCACCCAGGTCCAACGCGAGTGCAGCATTCGCGCGCTGCAGCACGTCGTTTGGCATGGCGCGTTCCAGCGCAGCGGTTCGGATTGCCTGGCGCACGGTTCCCATGGTGACGGCGGCATCCAATCCGTGGCCAGCGACGTCTCCAATCGAGAGCGCGATGCGGCCGTCGGGAAGCGGGAACGCATCGTACCAGTCCCCGCCGACCTCTTCGCCTTTAACGGCGGCCGCGTAGGCGGAGTGAAAGCGGACGGTACCGATATCGGGCAGCATCGGGGGAAGAAGCGCGCGCTGCAAAGTCGTCGCTACCAAATGCTCGCGTTCAAAGAGCCGGGAGTGCTCGATCGCGATTGCTCCCCGCCGTGCAAACTCGGTTGCAGTCATGAGATCGAAGTCGGTATAGAGACGCGCGGGATCTGCTGAGATAAGGGTGAGCGCCCCGTAAACGGCGTCGCCCGATTTCAAGGGAACAACGATCGCTGATGAATAGCCGGCATCGGCAAACAATTTACGGTCGGCCGGGTCGCCGAACGCATCATCAACCATCCATTCCTCAATGTACGGAAAAATGCGCGCACCATACCGTACGCAATGGGGTGCGCCAAACTCTGATTCTGTTTGGACATGGGTCGGTCCCAAGAGACGCTGGAGTTTAGCCCCTTTGGCTTGGTTTGTATGTTTTACGATCGCGGTCGTGATGGCTTTTTGATCTGAATCGATCAGATCGATCATGCACCATTCGGCGATGGCAGGCACGCACAGGTCTGCGATGCGTTGAAGGGCGGTTTTCTCGTCTAAGGTCGACCCGAGCACTTCGCTCGCGGTGGCGAAGAATGTCTGTTGCTCCTCGGCGCGTTTTTGCCGGTCAATATCGGTTGCCGTTCCGACCCAACTTGTGATTGTGCCGGTTTCATCGCGAACCCCAATCGAGCGAAAAAGAAACCAGCGGTATTTGCCGTCCCGGCCCTTGTACCGGCACTCTCCCTCAAAGTCTTCGCCGCTGCGCAGCGTGCGCGCGCGAATCGGATCCAAGCGAATGGCGTCGTCGGGATGCACGATGGCAGTCCAACCAAACCCCGCATTCTCTTCGGCTGTCATGCCGATATAGCGCAGCCATCGCTGGTTTGCGTAGACGGCGCTTCCATCAGGCGCGTCGACCCAGACGAACTGGGGCATGGCCTCGGCAATTAACCGGTAGCGAGCTTCCGCGGCGCGCAACGCGTCGCGCGCAATCCGTGCGCTGCGCTCGATCTCGCTGCGCTCCGAGACATCGGCAAAGACGCCCACGCTGCCGCGCACCGCATTGGCTTCATCTAAGAGCGGCCACGCGGAGCACGCAATGTGCAGGAAGGTGCCATCAGTGCTCTCGACGTCGATGACTGAGTCTCGCACGTCATTCCCGGTGGTGGCCGCCGTTTGCATGGCACGAAAACCGCGCGCTTTTTCTAACTTCAAGATTCGCCTAAAGGCCGCGTTCACGCGGACATCTTCACAGTGCGTGTCTAGAGCGATGGCCATTGGAACCGGGAGGTGCTCGAAGATTTCGAGCAGTTCCGATGCGAACTTCTCGAAGGATCGTTGCGAGCTCGGACTCGGCATAGAC
>JALYIF010000260.1 GCA_030775925.1 Vulcanimicrobiota bacterium
GCACACAGCGTTGGCTATCAGTCGTACAAAACGGGGGACCGCTCGACAAATTGTTGGTGGCTGGCGCTTTTGAGTTGGGGCGAAGGCTGGCACAACAACCACCACGCGTTTCCGTTTTCGGCCCGCCACGGCTTACGATGGTTCGAAATCGATCACACCTGGCATGTTATAAAACTGCTCAATTGGCTCAAGCTTGCTTCGAACATCAAAGTGCCGACACTTCAGATGCGACAGCGACTGCAGGCCGATTAGTTCCGGCCGTCGCTCCGGACAACGGTTCGACGCGGCGTATAACGTCACCACAGAAGCGTTGATTTTCCTCGGCCAACTCGATCCTGAGGCGGTTGGCCCGGGTATCGAACATGCAACCCATTACGAGCCAACGCCACTTGCGGATTTTGAAGCCTGCATGAAAGCCGTGCCGGCCGATTGCACGTTGCCGGATACAACGTTTGTAGATATTGGATCGGGAATGGGACGCGTCGTATTGTTAGCTTCGCACTACCCGTTCAAGCAGATTCTGGGCGTTGAAATTTCTCCAGCACTCCACGAGATAGCGCGCGAAAATCTTGCCAACTATCGGGATGCGCGCCAGCATTGCCGGGATGTTCGTCTGATACGCGCGGACGCCGGCTCATATACGTTGCCAGGCGGAAACGTGCTGCTCTACCTCTACAATCCATTTGAGAAGCCAATGCTCGAGCGCTTCGTGAGGCAACTCACCATTCGCAGCGCAGCGTATGAAACGGTGTTAGTCTACCATACTCCGGTTGGGCGCGAAGTCATCGAGCAAGAAGCCGCGTTTACTCTCGTGTCGGATCTTGGATTTGCGGCGATCTACCGGTCGCGGTTAACGCAGAAAGGTTGAAGGGTCGACCGGCTTATCGCCGAGGCGCACTTCGAAATGGAGATGCGGGCCTGTTGAGTGCCCGGTCGAGCCAACCGCTGCAATCTCTTCGCCAGCGCGAACCTGCTGACCGACGGTTGCAAACGTTTGCGAGCAATGGCCGTATTTTGAGGTCACGCCGTTCCCATGATCGATCACCACCACATTGCCATAGCCTCCATCCGGGCCGGCCTGAATAACTCGTCCGGAGGAAGCTGCCAGAATCGGTGACCCCTGCTCGGCTGCGATATCGATACCAGGGTGAAAATCAGGGGCTCCCCCAAATGGATTCTGACGGGGTCCGAAGGCAGATGAAACGGCGCCCGAGGCAGGCCATACGAATCCGGCGCTGGTGGGCGGGGTGGCGCTCAAAGGAGCAGAGGGCTGAATGCCTTGGGCCAGCAGTGCCTCGTTGAGGGGCGCGGTGGGGGCGGCAACCGAGAAGGCGTTCGCGGCTGCCTGTGGCGACAGTGCACGGGCAACCATCGCCGAAAATGCGTCGCTGCCGCCCGGCGCGGGTGCTGCATTCTGTCCGGGCCCTTGAGAAATTTCTTGAATGCGGCTTTGGACGGCTGCAATCTCTGTTTGGATATCCACTCATAGAGTATATCGGCAGAGACGTTGCCGACAGTTTACCGCATTGTGCCGTTGACGCAACCTTTACGGCTAAGCAAGTGAGCCAAGTTCAGTGTGCCAGGTCGGAAGCGAGGGTAAAGGTGATGCCCTGCTCTTGTAGTTCTGGAATCAGCTCTTTGATGGCAGTCAGGGTCGCGGGCCGAGGGTGGCCGATCGCGATGGCGCTCCCGTTCTTGAGGGCCAGGTCGGCCGCCTGATGAAGCATCAGCTTGATCGCGTCGACGCGGTCTTCATTATCGAGGAATACGTCACGGGAAGCCGTTCGCATTCCGGCTCGGATCGCGAGTTGGGCAGCCACTGAGTCCGCGCTTGTGCGCGAGTCGACGAAGAAGAGCGGACGGGCTGCGAGTGCAGATATCACAGCCTGCATGACCCTCGGGTCGGCCGTCGCCTTACTGCCCTCATGGTTGTTCACACCAGTTGCAAGGGGCACGAGCGCGACATCGTCTTGGACCTGCGCAAGAATTTGCGCGCCGGTCATGGCGGTGGTGATTTTCCCTCGTCCGGGATCGATATTTGCAACGGGTTCCATCGGCAAATGCAACATGACGCCTTTGCCGGCCGCCGCCGCCTCTTGTGCAATCGACTGCGTGTAGCGCTCTTTGGGCATGACAGACATCGTGATCGGGATTGGAAGGGCGATCAGCGCGCGTTCGGTCTGCTCCCACTGGCCGCAATCATCGATAATGATGGCCAGCCGGTGTTCGCCAGCCTGGGAGGCGCTGGGTGAAGGCAGCGGCGTTCGGCCAACCGGCGTGTTTATCGGCCGCGCGGATGTGGCGGACGTCGCCTGGGAGATCGGGCTGGCTGGAACGTGCGATGGAGCCGGAGGGACGGATTGTGCCCGCCGCGCCGCGCGGTGTGTGGAATGCGATGCGGGATAGAAGAATGCTCCCGCAGCGATGCCGAAAAATATAAGCAGCAGCAGCCAGAGATGGTTAGCGCGCTGTTTACGCCTGCGCGGCTTTCGCTTTCCCAAAATGTTGTTTTAAAAACGTTCTGCTCAATCCAGAAGTTGCCTCGCAGGAGACTCTTAAGGGTCGAGTCGCGAAGTCGGGCCCCATGAGTAATGTTTTTGGGATGTTTTCCCTTTGGGTCAATCGTGCGGCATCGTCCCCGGCGGCGACTGCGTTTGCATTTCTGTTGGTCATTGTTTGGGCAACGAGCGGCCCAAAGTTGCACTATTCCGATTTTTGGCAACTGGTGATGAACACCACATCATCAGTGATCACGTTTCTTATGGTTTTTATTTTGAACTATGCGCAAAACCGCGATACGAACGCGATCAACGCAAAGTTGGACGCGTTGATCCTATCGCTCGAGCAGGCAGACAATCGTCTCGTCGGATTGGAACATCTGCCGCACACCGAGGCCCAAGCAATTCAAGAAGAAGTTCGTGAACTCAAGAAAATTGCCGACGAGGTAGACTCGATGGTCCAAGAGGATGAGAGCAAAAAGTGACGGGAGTAGCCTAGACCAAAGGGCTCGATTGCTTGCGCGACCTCCTGCCCGTGCACATGTTTAAGGATGCCTTGATGGGTGCATACTACCTGCATGGATACAACGCCGCAAGAAACGACGTTCAAAAACGAATTACCCTCGGACGTACCGAGCGGAGAATAACCTCCCGGCCAAGCGGCCGGAACCATCCGGCCTTCTCCGAATCACGTTTGCATGAACACGCAGATTCGTCTCGAGTCACGCCCTGCTGGAGAGCCGACAGAGCAGAATTTTAAATTGACGCAAACGCCGGTACCAACCCCGGTTGAAGGCGAAGTTTTGCTTAAAACTCGCTGGTTGTCGCTTGACCCCTATATGCGCGGGCGAATGAGTGCCGCGAAATCATACGCCGCGCCCGTCCAGGTGGGCGGTGTCATGGTTGGCTTTGCCGTGAGTGAAGTCATCGAGTCTCACGACGCTGGGTTTGCGCCCGGCGAAGTGGTTGTTGGCGAAACTGGATGGCAAACGTACTCCACCAAGAGCGGCAAGGCTCTTCGAAAGATCGATTCCGCAGATGCTCCGATTTCATACGCGCTTGGCGTTCTGGGCATGCCTGGCCTCACCGCATATTGCGCCCTAACGGATATTGGAAAACCACAACCGGGAGAGAGTGTGGTTGTTTCAGCGGCTGCGGGCGCTGTGGGCTCCATAGCTGGGCAAATCGCCAAGATCAGGGGTTGTCGCGTCGTCGGGATTGCCGGTTCCGAGCAGAAGTGTGACTACCTTATCTCGCAACTTGGATTTGATGCATGCATTAACCGGCGCACTGCCGACCTCGATGCAGCCCTTTCACAAGCTTGCCCCGATGGCATCGATGTATACTTTGATAACACCGCCGGCAAGATATTAGAAGCGGTGATGCGGCGGCTCAACCTGTTTGCGCGCATCCCGCTTGTCGGCTTGATCGAACAGTACAACGCGATCGAAACACCTAATGGGCCCAATCTGGCGCCATTGTTGGTTGCGCGCGCGAAAATAGAAGGGTTCTTAGTCTCGGATCATCAGGCCCATGCGCCGGTTGCGTTTGCGCAGATGGGCGCCTGGTTGCGGGAAAGCAAGCTGCGCTACAAGGAAGACATTGTGGAGGGCCTGGAGCGCGCGCCGCGGGCACTCATTGGAATGCTCCGCGGCGAGAATTTCGGCAAGCTCTTGGTGCGGGTGTCCTAAGGCCGGATTGAAACGCCGGCCGGACCGCTGAGGCCGGTGTTCGCTCCGGAAATGGTTCTGATCGGCGCAACGTTTCCGTTTGCACCAGTTGCGTATTCCGTGATTGAGTTGTTGACGCCGTTTGCGACGTAAATGGTGCCTGCTGAATCCACAGCGACGCTTCTCGGAGACCCGAGTCCCGTGGCGGGGCCGGGGGGCGTTGGCGTCGGCGGGGGAGTGGGAGTGGCGGGCGGGGGGGGGGGGGTGCTCGCGTTGGGCGTGGAGTCCGCTGGGGGGGGGAGGTTGGGGGGGGGG
>JALYIF010000261.1 GCA_030775925.1 Vulcanimicrobiota bacterium
AAACAATCTTGCAAACGTCAATACGACTGGTTTTAAGAGCACGCTCCTCCAAGTCGAAGCGGCACGGCCCTTCGAACTCTACCGTATTCAAACAGATCCCGGCAAAACGCAAGGCTCGCCGCTTCCCGGCGCGCATGTCGCACAGTACGTAGGCGCACTCGGAACGGGTTCGCTCGTGATGGATACGCCGACGGAGTTTGCCGAAGGCGCCTTTGCGCAGACCGGTAACACGCTCGATATGGCCTTGGCCGGCAATGGATTTTTCACCATTCAAACGCCGCAGGGCGTTCGGTACACTCGTGATGGTGGTTTTGTGCGCAATGCGCAAGGTTTGCTCTCCACGCAATCCGGCGATCTGGTTTTAGGAAATGGCGGCGCAATCGCGGTGCCTGCAACCGGTAAGCTCGAAATCGGCTCGGATGGCACGATCTCCAGTAATGGGCAAGTGATCGATCAACTCCGCCTCACGCAGTTTGCCAATCAAGTTGCACTCCGGCCCGAAGGCGACAATCGTTTTGTCGACACCGGCGCTGCGCGCCCGTCGGCAGCCGCTACCACCACCGTCAATCAAGGTTTCCTCGAGAAAAGTAACGCGAACGTCGTTCGTTCAATGGTCGATTTGATCAATGCGCAACGCTGGTTCCAAGCAAATGAAAAAGCCATGCAGGCACAAGACGATCTTACGAACAGCGTTATTCAAAACGTTGGGCACTCAAGCCACTAAGGAGCATGAACTAACATGATGAGAGCACTTTTCACCGCAGCGAGCGGTATGCAGGCCCAACAATTCAACATTGATACGATTGCCAATAACCTTGCAAACGTCAATACGACGGGCTTTCGCAAGAATCAGGCCCGCTTCCAAGATTTGGTGTATCAGGAATTGCGCGCGCCGGGTTCACCGGTCGGCGCGAGCCAAATCCCCGTCGGGCAGGATGTCGGCCTCGGCGTAAAAATTGGCGCCTCGCAGAAAATTTTTAGCCAAGGTACGCTCGTTCAAACGGGCAACAACCTGGATGTTGCCATCGAAGGTGACGGTTTCTTCCAGATTACGCAACCGGATGGGACGACCGCTTACACGCGTGACGGCTCTTTTAAACGCGACGCAAACGGTTCGATTGTAACCGCGGATGGATTCTTCATCTCACCACAGATCACCGTGCCTTCAAACGCGAGCTCGGTCGCAATCGGCGCGGATGGAACGGTTACCGCACAAGTTCCGGGTTCCAATATTCCCCAGCAACTGGGGCAGATGCAACTCGTGCGTTTTACCAACAACGCGGGCCTCTCGCCGATTGGCGGACACAATCTCTACACGCAAACCGCAGCCTCGGGACCGCCGGTCGTTTCGACGCCGGGTCTGAACGGCACGGGTTCGCTTGAGGGCGGCTATTTGGAACAGTCCAACGTTGCCGTGGTTGAAGAGATCGTCAATATGATCGTTGCACAGCGTGCCTTTGAAGCGAACTCTAAGGCGATTCAGACTTCCGACCAAATGTTGGAAATCGCCGTCAACACGAAGCGTTAATCGATGATGATGCGCTCGCTGGTTTGCTTGATCGCCGTGCTTGTGGGGCTGCCGTTGGGGGCCTCCGCGACGCAGCGCTCTCAGGCTCAAACAATCAGCGGGCGCGCCATCACGGTGCTCGCGAACGCGACCGTGCGTTCGCTCAAGCTCGACAAAGATCACACCTTCATGCCGGCATTCACCGTCCCGGATCAAGCGATGCCCAAGAATGGGCACATCGCGATGAGCGCCGGGGCTCCGCTGGTGACTGCAAGCTATGTCAACGTGCCCGTAACCTTAACAATCGACGGGAAATTTTCTCGTGCGATTTACGTTGGTTATCGTGTGCAGTCATACGTTCAGCAAGCGGTTGCCGCCCGCGATCTCGCGCCCGGCACCGTCTTACAGGACGAAGACGTGAAAATGGCACGCGTCGCGTTTGTGGGCCGGCAGCCCAATAGCACCGAAGTGCTGATGGGACGGCGCATTGTTGCCGCTTACGTCAAGGGACAGTCAATTTTTATCGAATCAACCTCGACAGACCAGATCGTCAAGGCGGGTTCGACCGTCATCATGATCGTGCGCGATGGAGGCGTCGCGCTTACGGCCGATGTTATTGCAAGGACAAGCGGTGGATTGGGCGACCAAGTCATCGTGTTTAACCCGGCGACGAATAAACAACTCTCGGGAGTCGTCACGGGCCCAGGAAGGGTAGAACTCGAGTTACCTGGAGGGGACAACGCGCAATGAAGCGTCTTGCCATCGTACTATCCTGTATTTTTCTGGCTCCGGCCATGGCGTCAGCCGACTCGCTCTATGTGGCGGGTCCGCCGCCGGCATCGGCAGGCCATCCGCTTCGCTTGGGTCCCGATCACCGAGCCCAGCAAGTCGGCGACCTCGTGGGCGTGCAATTCAATTTCTCGGTGACGAGCACCAGCAGCACGACGGTCACCAGCACGAAAGGCTACAACGTCGGCCTCGCGCCCGGAACGGGAAATGCCGCCTTGAGTTTCTTGCGCTTTCCGACGTCGATCGGTGGAAACACCGGTTCGCAGAGCGCAAATTCATCGAACGGTTCCAATACGTTTAAAACGGAGATGATGGCGACAGTCACCAACGTGCTTCCGAGTGGCGCCCTTGAAATTGAAGGCGATCAGCATCTCATTATCAACGGTCAAAAAGAGATCTTGCACGTGACCGGTATGATTCGACCCGAAGACATCGATCAGGCCGACACCGTGCTTTCAAGTCGCATTGCGAATCTCAACGGTACGTTTGACGGACACTTCAAAGATAATCGCGGCCTCTTGCGCCGGGTCTTGGATTGGCTATTCTAATGGTGAAGAAGATTATTGCAGCGGCACTTATGGGATCGTTTCTGTTGTGCGGCATTGCCTCGACGCCGGCCTCGGCTCAAACCGTTAAAATCAAGGACATCGCAAAACCCCAGGGCGTTACGAATAACCAACTGGTTGGATATGGGATCGTTACCGGGCTTGCGGGAACGGGCGATACGACCTCAGCGCTCTTTACGAGCCACACGATTCAAAACGTTCTTCAATCGTTCGGGTTGTCGACCACTTCGCAAGAAGTTCGCACCCGTAACGTGGCCGCCGTTATTATAACGGCGAATTTACCGCCCTTCGCCCACTCCGGCGACAATATCGACGTCACCGTTTCCTCAATGGGCGATGCCTCCAGCATTCAAGGCGGCACGCTCGTGATGACGGAACTCAAAGCGGCAAATAATCTCGTCTATGCAACCGCGCAGGGTTCGGTTTCGGTTGGCGGGTTTTCAGTTGACGCCGGCGGTGGCAACTCCGTTACCAAAAATCACACTGCAGCCGGCCGTGTTCCCAACGGCGCCATCATCGCTCGCGATATGGTCACCAACATTCAGTCTGATGCGCAAGGCTTTTCATACGTGATTTCAACGCCAGATTTTAAGACCGCATCGGCCCTCGCGCGTACGCTCAATCACCGCTTT
>JALYIF010000262.1 GCA_030775925.1 Vulcanimicrobiota bacterium
CATGCGTGAGCGAACGATAGCCAAGTCCTACGGCCAGCTTTCCCTCGCGGTAGCGTGCAGACGTGTGACCGGCCGAGCAGACGACGCCGTGGTCCAGAAAAATTCGGGCGGCGTCGGTCGCTCCTTCGACTTCAGGTGCGAGCGTCACCATGAGCAGTGCACCCCGACACGCGTCGCGCATCGCACGTGCTCGCTCCGCTGAAGCGGGCATGACCCATTCGCTGCGATGAACGCGGCGAAATTTTGGATTGAGGAACGGGCCCTCGAAATGAATGCCTAAGCAACGTGCGCCGATTGGCTCGTTTTCTTCTAGCGTATGCGCGGCTTCGACGATCTCGCTCGCTGCATGGAGCATCGATTCCCACGGTGCGGTCATAACGCCGGCAACAAACGCCGTCGCGCCTTGCCGCGCATACTCCAGGGCGGCGACCGGCACGGCAAAGCCTTGATCGCGGTTAAACAGAAATTCGCCCGCGCCGTTGGTGTGCACGTCGATTAAGCCTGGAGCAATCGTGGTGCCAAGCGGTAGGGTATAGTCGGTCGGACCTTCGGGTGCGAGGATCTCAGCGATTCGTCCATTGTGAACGACGAGGCGTCCGTGAGCGGAGGACCCATCACCAAACGCGAGCTTGGCTGGACCTACAGAGTAACGGTCAGACGTGGGAACGCCTCCTGGCAGATGCTATGCGGCTTGATTTTCGCGCCCACCTGGATATTCCCATGGCGGCGGCGCCCCTAACGGCCACGCCTAAGCAACCGTGAGAAGGCTTGGCGCAGTCCGCCTGGCTCTGGAACCTTTACGGCCTCTTCCGGTGGGGGAGCCGGCTGCGACTGGAGGGTTGCTCGCTCGAGCCGGGCGAGGCGTTCCATGTGCGTGTCCGCGTCAGCCCGCAGCGTCGATATCAGCGCATCGAGTTCGTTCCACGCCGCCGGTGCGTGGGCAGCCCGCTTTGCTTGTGCGTAATCCAAGGTGGAAATCGTAAAGATGCGATTGGCCAGGATGTTGCGTTCGCCAAGATAGGTTTTCGCTAGATCGACAACTTGGCGGCGTTCGCTTGCGGTTTCATTGTCAGCAATCGTGTGGACAAAGATCATCGGCTTGCCGAGTTCGGCCACGCGTTCGAAGAGATCGAGTTCGCGATCGGATAGCTGGCGCGAAAATAAACATACGACTGCGCTCGCGCGGGAGGCTGCCAGCACCGCGATCTGTTCGGCTTGTTCGTCTCCGGTATCAAAAGCGGGAACGTGTACGAGGACGAGTTCGCGCGGTAATGACCACGGCGTTTCGATGAGCACCGGATTGCGCGTCGCTTCCTCGAGCGCCGATTCGATCTCAACCTCGTTCCAGGTGCCGTCGGATTGTAGAGCATAGGCTCGCTCTTGCGGTCCGTACCGGACGTGAACGGGAAACGCAATCGTGCCGGCAGCCTCATCGGCCAAGACACGCGCGCCGGCAATGCCGTTGATGAGGCTGGATTTTCCACGGCGCAGTGCGCCCAGAATGGCTACGCGCCAGCGCTGCGGCCGCAATCCTAAACCATACGCTGCTTGATCGAACGGAGCGTCATGCGTTCGCCGAATCGCTGCGTGGCCCGGATCGGCGATCGTGATTTCGGGTTGGCGCGCAAGAAAAGATTCGACCGCTTCGCTCACAGCCTCCGACGCCTTTGCCAGTCTCTGCACATCGTTCTTAAACGAGGCGATCAATTCGTTCACATCGCGGTTAGCGGTGCGAACACTGCGCGCGCGTTCGATACTTCCAAGCTCACCCTCGCGCATGACTTGGAGCGTTTGCCCGAGCGACTCGGACAGCGCAACGTACAGTGTTTCAAGCTTCGCCCCGACTGCGGCAGTAAAGGTGTGAATCTCTTCCCGTAAGCGTGGAAAAATATTGGCTCGCAGATCGGCCGTGAGTTCGCGCTTCATATACGACCCAACTTGGGCGCTGGCGAAGCGAGCGGAGATGTCGCTCACAAGCGCGATCGCAGGGCCGCCGATGGCGCCGAGCACGATGCTTGCCGAAATTGCTTGACGCAAGTCCCCCGTCCACATGCCGGTTCCGGGCTCAGAGCCAAACGCGTTGGCTGCGGCGTCGCTGAGCGAGAATTTCATTGGTAAGACGGCATCTGCTGCGACGGCAGCGGCTTGGATGTCCGCTATGGTTTGCGCAGCGATCTCATCTGCGAATTCCCCGATGACGTCGGCGAAGGTACGGTCGACCAGGATGTGCAGGCGAGCGCGATCGCGCAGTCGGGCAACGTCGGCCGTATCAAACGTTTGGGCGAGTGTGGCTTGGGCTTGATCGGCCAGAATTGCCGACTGTTCGGCAACCACCGCGCGGCGAAGTGCGGCACGCTCGGCGATCGCCGTCTGCTGTTCTGCTGCCGCCCGAGCAGTCGCATCGAGCCGCGGAATGAGCTCTGCATGACGCGTTTCTAACTCGGAGGGATCGAGCGCCAGCATTGCGGCGTCTCGTTCGATCTGATCAATCGCGGCATGTACCGCGAGGACTGTTTGCTCGTTTGCGCGCCGCAATCGTGCGCGCCCCGTGGTTGCAATTAATGATGCATCAAGCGCATCCAAGAATTTTTGAAAACGGCTGCGCAGCATGACATCTGAGGAGCGCTGCAGCATGCCCTCGGCATATTGACGCGCCGAGAGCGCGAATACGTAGGTGCCGGGCGCATGAATGGCCGCCAGGGAAGCAATGCGATCGTGCGCACTCTCCCAGGCCTCGCGCCCATCGCTTTGCTTTTGCGCCCACAGATCAATCTTGGTTTGCACGATGAAAATGGAATCGATATGCTGCCGGATGATCCCCAGAAACGCAGCATCGCCCTCACTAAAAGGCTGCTGTGTATCGATCAGGTAGAGCACGGCATCGGCACTAGGCAAAAATTGCAGCGTGGCGCGGCGATGCGCTGGGTTAATGGAGGCCAGGCCCGGCGTATCGGCAACGGTAAACCCGCGCTGTAAGAAAGGCGAATCAACTGTTACCAGGACGCGAGTCGGCGCGTTGCGCTCATCTGCGGTTGCGTCGTGCATTTTGCCGGCGTCATCATTTCCCACCGCCACGAACTTGGAAAGGCGATCCATGGGAATGCGCTCGATATGTCCGTCCTCAAAGTACGCATTCGCGTCTTCGGCGGTGCCGTACTGCAGTTCGGTTATCGTGGCGGTGGATGGGTTAATGTCTGTTGCCAGCAGGCCGACGACTCGCTGCGCATTCGCAACGGTCTCATAGCGAAACTTGCCCAAGAGCGCATTGAGAAGAAAAGACTTCCCACTAGAAAATTCGCCCACCACTGCGAGCACGAAACGCGAGCGCTGCAAGCGCTCTCGCGCGATTTGCAGCTGCGTACGCTGCGCTTCGGGAAGGAGTGATTCGAGGTTTTTTAGGCCGTCGGCGACGGTATCGCGCGCCGCCTCGTAGCGACGCATCGCATCCCGGTCAATTTCGGCCATGTCTTCGTGAAGGTTGCGCTAGCTTCGAATCAGTGCGAGGGCTTCGTCGCGATGTTGCTCCATGAGCTCTTTCGTGTCGCCTTCGACATTGAGCCGCAGAAGCGGTTCGGTGTTGGACGGCCGGATATTCATCCACCAATGCGGATACGAGATGGTGTCGCCGTCCAGATGATCGATGGTTCCATCCTTAAAGTGCTCGGCCAGCTCTTCCATCTTCTTGGGAATGTCCTTGACCGTGCTGTTAATTTCGCCCGAACGAAAACGTGTATCGATCGGGGCAATCACTTCACTTACTGGTTTATTGGCTTCGCTAAAGAGTTCCAAGCATTCCATGAGGGCGATCATTCCAGAATCAGCAAACCAATTGTCTTTAAAGTAGAAGTGGCCCGAATGTTCGCCCCCAAAGAGTACATCGTTGTCGCGCATGGTTTTTTTGATGAGCGAATGACCAACCTGCGAACGAAGCGGCACCCCGCCCGCTGCCTTAATGACTTCCGGAACGCTTCGACTGCAAATTAAATTGTAGAGAATGGTCGCCCCGGGATGCTTTTTCAGAGTGTTCAAACCGACCAGTGCGGTCACCATATCGCCGCCGATAAGGTCGCCCTTTTCATCGACAATGAACATCCGGTCGGCGTCCCCGTCAAATGCGACGCCCATGTCGCATCCGTGTTTGAGGACGGCGGCTTGCAAATCGCGCATGTTTTCTGGTTCGATCGGACTGGCGGGATGGTTGGGGAAGCTGCCGTCCAGTTCGAAATAAAGCGGGATCACCTCACACGGCAAATGCTTGAAGACATGCGGCACCGTTTCGCCCGCCATGCCGTTGCCCGCATCGATTGCAATCTTGAACGGCTTGATGTGCTTGGGATCGATGAACGATAAGCAGTGAGCGGCAAAATCATCCAAAATGTCGCGTTTGGTAATTTTGCCCGGCGTTGTGGCCTTGGGCGGCATCGTGCCGGCCAAAATCTGATCGCGAATGGTTGAGAGGCCGGTATCAAGCGAGAGAGCTTGCGCTCGGTCGCGTGTGAATTTCATGCCATTGTATTGTGCGGGGTTGTGCGAGGCTGTGATCATTACACCGCCGTCATACTCATACTTGCCGACGGCAAAGTAGAGCGCGTCGGTGGAAACCATGCCGACATAGACCACGTCAGCGCCGGCTTCAGTTGCTCCGCGTGCAAACGATTCAAAAAGCTTCTCGCCCGAAGGACGCATGTCGCGTCCGACCACGATCGTCTTGGCGTTTAGGAGCGCAACGAAGGCCCGGCCGATTTCATAAGCCACATCATCGGTGAGCTCTGACGGATATATCCCACGGACGTCGTAGCTTTTAAAGATTGCCGGATTCAGCTGCGTTTGCATGATCCGGAAATTTCGGAGGGGTGAATGGCGAAACCTATTGCGCCCGCGGGGGTGCGTCAAATGTCGCAATGCGCCTCGCTGGACGCGGGGTAGATTTGCCGCTTTTCGGTACGGCCTTCCGATCTGCCGGGACCCTCACCGCTACCGCAATCCTGATTTTCTCCCTCATCATTGCCGTGAGCGGCGCTTTTAGCACCCGCGCCGAGATCCGGAGCTCGTTCGACCGTCAAAAAAGTATTCAGCGCGCACAACTTCAACTCGAAGAGCTGCTTAAAGTGCAGCTTGATGAGGAAACTTCGGTACGCGGCTATGCTATCACGGGCGACGCATCGTTTTTGGATCCGTATAATGCGGCCATCACGAAATTTCTCCCGTTGCAGAAACAGCTGGCCGCCGTGTTGCACGACGAACAACTACAGCAGGGGCAAGCGGTCTTACATGAATTCGATCAGGTCCACGAGGAGTGGCATCGCAACGTCGCGGTGCCGCTCATTCAGAACCCGAAAGCCCATAGTTCCATCGAATTGGAGAAGCGCGGCAAAGCACTGATCGATCAGGAACGCTCCGACGCAACGGCCCTCGAAGAAATGCTGGCAGCACGTAATGATGTTGTTGGACAGCAAACCCAAGATGAGATTAACCGAACACTCTACGTGCGCGCCGCATGGCTCATCATCTTTGGCTTGCTAGCTATTCTGTTTAACACCTATCGCGCGCGCTTGAATCGCGAACTCGAGCAAGAGCGCACCACAACCGAAACACTGCAGCGTGCTTTCCAGAGTGGATTTGAGCCGTTGCCGCATTGCGAAATCGGAAGCGCGTACATTTCGGCCACGCGCAATACAGCGGTGGGCGGCGACGTCTTCGATGTATATCGCCTTTCCAACGAGCTCGCGCTCGTGTTGATTGCCGATGTGAGCGGCAAGGGTATCGATGCCGCCGTCATCACCGCGTTCATCAAGTTTACAATCCGCGGCATTGCGCTCCGTCGCCGCGATCCATCAGCAATCTTGGCCGAATTCAACACGGCCTTTCCGCGCGCGGTTCCCAATCCATATCTGTTCGTTTCAATGCTCGTTGGGATCTTGGACTTTGAAAAGATGAGTTTTGTGTACGCAAGCGGCGGACACGATTCGGCGTACGTGCGACGGCGCGACGGCGCAGTCGAGCAGTTACAAGTGACAGGCCCGATTTTAGGCGTGATGGAGGAGCCGTTTGCGACTCGCACGGTGCGTCTGGAGTCGGGCGACGCGGTCGTGCTTGCAACCGACGGCATGACGGAGGCTCGCGATACCAAAGGTGTTCAACTGCAGGAGCAGGCGTTGGAATTTATCTCACGCAGCACGGGCACCGCTCAGCAAATTGTGGATTCACTCATCCGGCTGTTACACGAGCGAACGCGCAGCGAACTGGCCGATGACGTTGCGATTCTGTGCATTAAAGTGGGGGCGGCAGAGCATGCTAATGCGTAACGCTGTAGTTGCGCTGCTTCTGGCAGTTTGGCTGCTCTGGCCCGTCGCAGCACGCGCTGACTGCTCGAGCTTGCAGGGGCAGCGCGTGATCTTGATTTCAAATAATTACGATCCGGATGTACTGTTGTGGGATTCCAAGCAGCGCCTCATGGACTATGCGGCCGGAAGTTGGGACGTCGCCAAGATTCTCTTGCCCCACGCACTGCTGGCGCGGGCCGGTACGAAGGCGCTCTTGATGACGTGTCTCACGAACGCGGTACATTTGAAGTCGCGCTTGGCGCCCACGGATGCCGCTGCGCTCAAGATCACGAGCGGTCCCTATAAGGGACGCTATGCGTGGGTCATGGCCGATGATCTGCGCCCGGCCGCTGCGCGCGCGGCCACAAGCGACCCGCGGCCGCACCACCACTAAGGAAAAGGTCCTCCTTCGAGGGCTCGCCGGAATTGGGCGGGTATACCGGGGCATGCAATCTCTCTCTCCCCAGCGCAGCATTGAGCTTCAGGAGCGCGCCAACTTGGTGCGCCAGGGCATTATTCGCGCGCTCGTCTCAGCGGGTTCGGGCCACTCCGCGGGTTCGCTCGACATGGCCGATATTTTCACCGCGCTCTACCACCAAATTATGCGTCACGATCCCAAGCGCCCAGAGTGGGAAGATCGCGACCGCTTGTTGCTTTCGTGTGGGCATATCGCTCCGGTTCGCTACAGCGCCATGGCAAACGCCGATTACTTCCCGGTGGATGAGCTGCTGACGCTGCGCAAGTTCGGCACGCGCCTTCAAGGACACCCCGAACGGGTGCGCATGGCGGCGCTTGAGTCAACTTCCGGGCCGCTGGGCGAGGGACTCGCGCAAGGTACCGGGATGGCCCTGGCCGCGAAAATGGACAAGAAAGATTGGCGCGTGTACGTCGTTACCTCGGACGCCGAGCATCAATGCGGGCTGCATATGGAAGCCATGATGACGGCTCCCAAATTCAAACTCGATAATTTAATGTGTATCATCGATCGCAACTTCATCCAGATCGACGTCAGCACCGAAGAGATCATGCCACTCGAACCCCTTGCCGATAAGTACCGCTCGTTCAATTGGGAAGTGTTTGAATGCGACGGCAATGACATCGTGCAGTTCATTGAAACGGTCGAGAAAGCCAAACAAACAAAAGATAAGCCCCAAGTTATTATTGCCAACACGGTGCCGGGCAAGGGCGTCTCCTATATGGAAGGCGACTACACGTGGCATGGAAAACCGCCCAATAAAGAGCAAGCCGATGCAGCGCTTAAAGAACT
>JALYIF010000263.1 GCA_030775925.1 Vulcanimicrobiota bacterium
GCGCAAACGCGATAGCCTTGCCGTGCTCCAAGTTGCTCCGGGCACGATTGATCAGGCGCATCAGCGCATCCAGATGTTCGCTTCGATACCGTTCTCGAGCTCCAAGAATCCACTCATCATTCAATCCTTCGGCTAAGTCGCCGCTGTACGGCGCGATCGCGGACTCGAGCGTCTCGTCGCTTTGGCATGCATTCGTAAACGCATCCGTGTCCACGAAGGTGGGTGCTGAATCCGCCCACTGTGCGCTTAGAACATCGGTTTGCAGCCAACGTCCACTTATCGGTGGAAGCGATTTCTCAATTCGGAAGAGATTGCGACGCAAGCTGCCGAGGGCGGATTCATCGCTTTCGTCTGGCCACAGCGTTCGCGCAAGAAATTTTCTCTTTAACGGCTGGCCGCGATGCAGGAGCAGAAAAACGAGCAGCGGCACCGTACGCCCTGGATTCATTAGCTTGACCGGCGTATCTCCGAAGTGCAGGCGCACTTGTCCGAAAAGCCTGATTTCCAGCACCCTCATTCGTGCAAATGCTCCAACTTGAGCGCATAGGCCTCCTTACAGTCGAACGCGGTGGAAATCGATCTTCGCGTTGCCGCAGCCCGTGATGAAAAGTTGGAATGCATTGGCGTTTGCCACAACCACCGTCGCTAATTTCCACGTCGGATTACTGTAGCCGCGTTTCGCGCAGACTTGCCGAACGAAGAACGTTCGACCCGTGTTTTTACCGGACCATGAGATCTTACCCACTGGTACGTACCCGTCTGAATCGAGGAATGTGGCCACGGTGTCCCCATTCCGCGCGGCGATATTTACGTGCAGCGGTTTGGTTGGATAGTTGCCGATCCACGTTCCGGACAGATCCGTGACCGAAGAACGAATTATGCGTGGCGCGACCTTCGCAACGGGCGACGGCGCGGGCGCGGGTGTTGCAACGGGTGCAGGCGGTGCAGCAGTGGACGCGGCGTCGGGACCTTTGCTTGTGGCGGTGACGCTGACGTTATCCAAGCCCGCGCCATTCCAATTGCCACGCCGGCTGAGGCTCGCGAACTCCAGTGTCGTCTTGCCGGTCACCGCGCGGAACACAAAGCTCTTGCGTTGCCATCCCATGGAAGTCTTTGCATGGCCGGTCATATCAAAATCAAATTCTCGTACCGTTCCCGCGACCGCGACCGTCATGCGCTTTATTTGCGGCGGTCCATCCGTATTGGCGGCCATGTCGAAGGCGACTTCATAATTTTTACCAGGTTCGGTGGAAAAGGTTTGTGCGATCGCGCCCGGCCCGGGCGTTCCGTCCAAGTCGATACTGCGCACGCCATCGGACGAAACCCAGAACGACCCGATATAATCGACCGGCCCCGTCACGACCCAGCCGGGAATATCCCGGGAGCCGGTAGTCAGCGGAAGGCTCGATCCGACCTTGGGCCCCTGCTCGAAGCTGCCGTTTATCAGTACATTCCCGCTCTGGGCCTGAACCCCAGGTGTTAGCATCGCCAGCGTAAGCAGCAGTGTAATTCCCGCGAGAAATGAGCGCATAGTAGCACAATACCGTTGCCTTCAAGCACCTAAACGTCTTTTAGGCAATCGCAGGCATTAACGATCAAGTGGTCGCCTGATCGTAACAAGTAAGCAGCCGATTGGACGCAAGGCCGTTAAAATTTGGGGTACACAATGCCTATGCTAAAGCATCATGACGACCCGCAACTCCATGCCCTTCATGCGCAACTATCGCGGGCGCTCCTAAATGCGGACACATTACGTGCAGAAATAAAGAAGCGCGAGAGCGAGCTTGCTGAAGCCGAAAAGTCCACGCTTGCCCGGATATGGGGCGAATTAGAGTAGTTGGTTTACGCCGAGTTCTTTTAGAATGAACGCATAGTTAAAGGCGGTTTCCTTGAGCGCATCATAGCGGCCCGATGCCCCGCCGTGCCCCGCGCCGAAGTTTACCTCCAGCAGCAGTGGGTTCTTGTCGGTCTTCATAGCGCGCAGCTTTGCGACGAACTTGGTGCCTTCCCAATACGGGACTTGGCTGTCATTGATTGAGACCCGAACTAACATCGCCGGATACGCTTGCGCTTTGACGTTGTCATATGGTGAGTAGCGCATCATGTAATCGTAATCGGCTTTCACGTTCGGATTGCCCCACTCCAGATACTCACTCGTAGTAAGCGGAAGCGAGGGATCCAGCATCGTGTTCATGACGTCGACAAACGGTACTTGAGCAAGCACCGCTTTAAACAGATCGGGGCGCATGTTCACCACCGCGCCCATGAGCAAGCCGCCGGCGCTGCCGCCTTGGATTGCAAGCCGTTCCTTCGACGTATAGTTGTTTGTTTCTAGATACTGCGCGGCATCGATGAAATCGGTGAACGTGTTGAGCTTGTTCTGCAAGTGCCCGCTGATGCGCCACCGCTCGCCAAGTTCCCCACCGCCGCGAATATGTGCGATCGCATAAATGACGCCACGGTCCAACAGCGCTAACCGCGCAGCCGAGAACGTCGGATCGATTGTTGCACCGTACGATCCGTAGCCATACAGTAGCAAGGGCGCAGTGCCATCGAGTTTGACGCCTTTGCGATAGACAATCGAAATCGGAATCTTGGTGCCGTCGGCCGCCGGCGCCAGGACTTCTTCTGAAGTAAACTTGGCCGCATCGTAGCCGGGCACTTCGGTGGCTTTTAGGACCGTTTGCTTTCCGCTGGCCATGTCGAAATCATACACCGTGCTCGGCGTTACCAGCGATTGATAATTGTACCGGAAAGCCGTCTGGTCGAACTCGGGATTCTGCGCACCAAAAGCGGCGTGAGAAGCTTCCGGCAACGTAATTGGTTTCAGCGCTCCGGTTGCAAAGTCGAGCACCTCGAAATTGTTATATCCGCCGCTGCGCTCGGAGACGACCGCATAATCCTTGAACAGGTCGAGGTTGTCGATATGCACGCCTGGCCGCTCGGGAACGAGCACCTTCCAATTGGCCTCTTGCGGGGTATCAACGGGAGCTGTCACGATGCGATTGTCCAGCGCATCCTTATTGGTGACGATATAAAATAACCCGCCACGGTGATCGACCCCGTACCGATGATCGGT
>JALYIF010000264.1 GCA_030775925.1 Vulcanimicrobiota bacterium
CTCGTGAAGGCACTGCGATTGGGTCGCTCACCTTTGGGGATGTGCAGCGCGTCCTAGGCGCGTCCCCATGAGCTATCTCTTGCGCCACCCCGGCGAAGTGGCTTTTTACACGATGCAGCATGTGATGCTCGTCGGTGTGGCATTAATCATCGCGTTGGGAATCGCGCTGCCGCTCGGGATTTTGGCTGCGCGCAACAAACGCATCGCGACGCCGCTTCTTGGTTTCCTGGGCGCGCTTTACACGATTCCCAGCCTTGCCGTCCTCGCGCTCTTGGTTCACTATGTGGGCCTTGGTTTTTGGACGGCCATCGTGATGTTGGCGATGTACGCGCAGTACATTCTTGTCAGAAATATTGCGACGGGGCTGCGCGAGGTTCCAACGGCCCAGCGGGATGCCGCGCTCGGAATCGGCATGACCGCAGCGCAGCGCCTCTGGCGCGTGGAGTTTCCGCAAGCGGTGCCCGTCATGCTCGGCGGGGTCCGCATTGCCATCGTTGCCCTCATCGCGATTGCAACACTGGCTTCATACGTGAATGCAGGCGGACTGGGCGTTTTAATCTTCGATGGACTGCAACGCGATTACATCGAAAAAACAGTCGCGGGAAGCACGCCTGCCGTGCTACTCGCGATTGTTGCCGACCTTCTCTTTCGAGCGCTTGAAAAACGCACAAGCGCCGGCCGCTAGTGTTCCGAGTCAGAAGTTGGTGGCATTATCCAGCTTTGATTTTTCCTTGCTGCGAGGCGCGAGGAGCGAGCAACGCCGTAGCGTTGTGAGTGAGGAGCAACAACGCAGCGGGGGAAAAGCCTGCTGGAGAATGTCGCCGGACTTCTGACTCGGAACACTACCGCAGGTGCTGCTTCATCCAGTCGCTTAGAATGTGCAAGCGTTCCACGCGATGAATGGGCGAACCCGTCCGCGACAAATCGTGATTTTCACCCGGAAACTCAACGAATTGAGTTGAACGGCCCAAAATTTTCAAGGCCGAAAACTCTTGCAACGTCTGATCGATCGGCGTGCGTGTATCTTCGGTACCGTGAAGGATCAAGACCGGCGTGTGAACCTTATCGGCGTACGTCAGCGGCGATTGTTCCATGAGCGTATTTTTGGGATCCCATGGCATGCCCCAGTCGTAGGTCAGGCCAAGTCCATTTGAGGACGCGAAATCGGCTACTAAGGATTCGGACATCAGATTGCTGACGACGCGTTCTGCGATTGCCGCTTTATAGCGGTCTGTATGCGCGATGACCCAGAGCGTCGCATACCCGCCATAACTTCCACCCATCACGCCTAAACGCGTGGAATCGACGTCCGGCCGTTTAATCACCTCATCCATAACACGGCTCGTGTCTTCAAACATGGCATCGCCCCAATGGTGGACGAGTCCCTCTTCAAAAGCGTATCCGTGCCCGGTACTTCCCCGCGGATCAGAAAAGACGACGTTGAATCCTAGCCCGGCAAAATATTGCAGTTCGTGGAAAAACGTTTCTCCGAACTGCGTCTGCGGGCCACCGTGAATATTGAGGATGGTCGGATGCTTGTCGCCAGGCTTCCCGCCAATCGCCGGCATAAACCAGGCTTGGACGGTGAATCCCGCGCTGTCTTTAACATTGATTTGTTCCGGCTTAGAAAGTTGCACGCTACCGATGTAGGCCACATTCATCGAGGTGAGGCGGCGCGGCTGCGCGTTGTCCGTATTCAGGACGTAAATCTCGGCAGGGTGCAACGCGTCGCCATGCATGTAGGCAACTGTTTTTCCATCCGCGCTCGCACTGCAAGCATACGATTCACCCTGAGCGGCGGTTAGGTCGGTCGTGGTGCCGTCCGCAGTGTTCATCTTCACAAGCTTGCTGTAGCCAGGCCCTTCAATATTCATAATCATGAAACGGTCGTCAGCCGTAAACCACGGGCCGCAAAAGCCGCCGCCTTCTTTCATGTCGGCGATCAGCGAATCACCCCATGCGACGGTATTTTTCGCTACGACTTCGCGTCGATTCGATCCGTCTGCAGCGCTCGTTACGAGTGAGGCAAACTCCGCCGGGTCTTCGAAGCCGCCAGCGAAATACCAGAGAGCGCTCCCATGATGTGCGTAAGCGGGCCCGTTATTTGCAGGATCTGTTGCGTTCATGCGCTTCATCGTGCCGCCCGCCGAAGGAATCGTGTAGATATCGTTTGGGCCGCCTGCCGGATCATCGCGGCGAAGCGAATTGAATGCGATGGTTTTATCATCGGGAGACCAAGCCGCATTGCCTTCAGACCACTCGTGGCCACTCGTGAGCGCTCGCGGATGTGATCCATCGGCATTCATCACCCAAATATGCTGGTGAAATTTATCGACCTCACCCGCTCCATTGGCTTGGAAATGCATGGTGTTGATCGTGCGAACATCGCTCGTACGTTGCGCCTTCTTCGGCTTAAAACCGGCCGCTGTAAAATTGATGTGAGCACTGGGCTGCTCATCGGTGACCGTCGTACCGAATGCGATTTGCCCGCCTGAGGTCGAATACGTCGCGCCATCCGCACCCGTCTTCATGCTGGTCAATTTCTTAACGCGACTCGTCTTGAGGTCATACGTGTAGATCTGCGGTTTTGCCTTAGGG